>CAZDKV010000028.1:0-6700 GCA_964506125.1 uncultured Candidatus Nanopelagicus sp. | reverse complement strand
GGAATACCAACTGCATCAACAACTGCTTTTAATTGATCAAGTGGATTTGGTGCAATCTCACCCCGTGCTGCGATGCCACGACGTTCGTCATAACCAATATGGTGAATGATCATGTCACAACCTAGATCTTCAAGCACACGAGCACCATCAACCATATCTTCACAACCTAAGTTATCTCCCATAACAGTGATGCCGTAATCCTTACCAGCTTGCACAACAACCTTTATTGTCTCTGGATGCGCTCTTGCCATTACAACTACATGTGTTGCACCAGCCTTTGCCATCATTTCCGCCTCTAAATAACCACCATCCATTGTTTTTAAATCTGCCACCACTGGTGTATTTGGAAACTCTTTTCGAAGGGCTCGCACGCCATGTAATCCTTCAGCCAAAATAAAAGGTGTGCCTGCCTCTAACCAATCAACTCCAGCACGCATCGCTGTGTGGGCCATCTCCATCGCCTCTTTGATGTCGGTTAAATCTAGAGAGACTTGAACAATTGGCTTCACCTACAAAACTCCAAACTTTGCAAATGCCTCACTTGGTGCCATGCCCTCTCTTACCGCATTTCTAAATAAGTTCTCACCAGAGTTTTTCTCCTCCACTCTGGCAACCACCTCGGCAATTGCATCTTTTGGCACAATTACTACACCATCAATATCGCCAACAATTAAATCTCCCGGATTAATTGTTACGCCATCAATTACTGCCGGCACATTGTGTTCAACAACCTCATACCTTGAGTTGATATCAAGGGGTGAGGTCTCAACCCCAAAAACTTTAAAACCTAATGCTCGCATCCTGGTGGTATCTCGGACTGGTCCATCAGTTAACGCACCTGCTACACCTTTATGCTTGCAAGCAGTTGAAAGTAACTCTCCCCAAAATGCTGCTGGATGATTGCCACCATTATTTCGATTAGATGGTGTTACATAAACTTGGTCCCTACCAACAGCATCTAATGCTTTTAACAATCCAACGTAAGGAACATCAGGTGCTTTAAAAACTGCCTCAACCCTTACCGGAAAGGCGTATCCCATCATCACGCCATCACCTGAGATCATTTGAATATCTGGTTTCAAAACTTGATTGCGCAGATCCATATGATCTAAACAATCAGAGGCTAAAGCTGCGGTAAAAATTTTAGAAAGTTTTGCTAAGTCATACTCTTTGCTATTCACGCCCTAAAGATTAGAGGCTTATCCTCACTACTTACAGACCCTGAAGTATTACTTGAGCCCTTGCGCCTGATGGTTTATAACATTTCGGTAAAGTGCTCTGAAATGAGCAATTCTCACCCCGCTATCGTTGACTACCCCATCTGTGGGTATAAGGATTGCCCCAGGTTCGACGATCCTCGTTGTACCACTTCCTATAGAGAAGAAATGGAGAAATGAATGCGTAGAAGTTCATTTCGTCTTGTTGCAGCTGCAGCAGCTATTGCCCTTGCGGTAACTGGTTGTTCATCATCATCTGATGAAGCAGCAAACACAGACACAGAGTTTGAAATCTTTACCTGGTGGGCATCTGGTGGCGAAGCTGCTGGCCTACAGGGAATGATTGATGTTTACACAGCACAAAATCCAAACACAGAGTTTATTAACGCTGCTGTTGCTGGTGGTGCTGGTGTAAACGCTAAGGCTGTACTACAAAGCCGTTTGGATGCTAATGAGCCACCTGACTCATTCCAAGCACACGCAGGTATGGAGCTTGATGGTTATGTAAGAGGCGGTCAATTAGAGGATCTAACATCTCTATACGCTTCAGAAGGTTGGGACAAGATTTTCCCAGCAGATTTAATCAAGACTCTTACTGTAGATGGAAAGATTTACTCAGTACCTGTAAACATTCACAGAGCAAATGTACTTTGGTGGAATCCAGCAACTGCAACAAAGGCTGGCATCACTAAGGCACCAGAGACTCTAGATGAATTCTTTGCAGATCTTGAGAAGTTTAAGAAGGCTGGCGTCACTGGTCTAGCACTTGCTGGAAAGGGAGACTGGGCGATTGCTCACCTTCTTGACTGGATGTTGCTAGCATCAATGGGTCCAGATAAGTTTGAAGGTCTATACAACGGATCAACTTCATGGACAGGTCCTGAGGTTGCTGCCGGTATTAAGAACTTCCAGAAAGCACTTTCTTATGGAAATAAGGGAGCAGGAAACCTTGATTGGCCAGATGCAGGTAAGTTAGTAACTTCCGGCAAAGCTGGATTCTTCATCATGGGTGACTGGGCTTCAGCACAATGGCAATCAGATGGTCTAGCTCTTGGAACTGACTACACATATGCAGCAGCTCCAGGAACTGTTGGTGTTTACCAATGGCTATCAGATTCATTCACACTTCCAGTTGGTGCACCACACCGCAACGCTGCAATTGCATGGTTGAAGGTTTGTGGATCTAAGGAAGGCCAGGATGCATTTAATCCAAAGAAGGGATCGATCTCAGCTCGTACCGACTCAGATCTATCTCTATACGATGATTATCTAAAATCAGCAGCAGCCGATTGGAAGAAGGATCGCTTAGTCGGTTCAACTGTCCACGGTGTAACTGGAAATAACGCTCTGATGGCCGCGTACAACGCAGCTGTTGGTAAGTATTTCTCAGGCGGATTCAAAGATAACGCCGGACTTGCTAAGGATCTTGCTGCAGCTTACGAAGCTGGTAAGGCCTAAGAAAGTAATAAGTAAGTAACAAACTTTGGTGGGCAAGAAATTGCCCACCAAAGTTTTCTAATTAGATAACAAATCGCTAGGCTCAACCACCTGCTTCTTAAAGATTAGGGGATTGTTTCAGTGAGTAAGATGGTAAGAAATAAACGCTCACTAAGCGCTCGCCTGGGCGGCTTACTATTTGTACTGCCCTCAATAATTGTTGTTTTAATATTTGTTTACGGCCTAATTCTGTGGTCAGTAAATGTCTCATTAACCAATCAAAACTCTGGCTCAAAAAAGGCTATTGAGTATGTAGGGTTAAAAAACTATACAGATTTAATTACCGATGAAAGATTTACACACTCACTTTCAAATTTGATCAAATTTACAATAGTTTTCATTTTAGGTGCATTGGTTACTGGATTTATCATGGCTCTGCTTCTTGAAAAAGGAATTAAGGGCGAGGGCTTTTTCCGCTCCTTTTACCTATATCCAATGGCTATCTCATTTATTGCAATGGGAACTGTATTTAACTGGCTACTTAACTCAGCTCGGGATGAAGAGGCTGGCGGGTTAAATCTAGCTCTGCAAAAGATTGGTTTAGGTTTTCTACAAAATGATTGGTATGTATCAGAGCGTGGTTCAATGTATGCGATGGCATTGCCGGCGATCTGGCAGATGTCAGGTTATGTATTAGCTCTCTTCTTGGCAGGATTTAGAGGAATTCCAGATGATATGCGAGAAGCAGCTCGAGTAGATGGCGCAAGTGAGTCACAGATCTATCGTTATGTGCTCTTCCCACAGTTAACACCAACTCTTTTAACAATTTTGATTATTTTAGGTCATATTTCAATGAAGGCTTTTGATCTTATTATTGGTATCAACGGTAAGTCATATGTAACCCAGGTAGTTGCGGTTTATATGTGGGAGGCAACCTTTGATAAGCGAGATTATGCAAAAGGAACCTCGATCGCCATTGTACTTTTGATAATGATTGCAATCGTAGTTATTCCATACCTTCGTTATAACAACAAACAACAGGCATACCGCTGATGAGTAAAGACTTAGTTGATTTAATCACCTCAAAGCCAGATGTGCGCAATAAAAAGCGCAAGCTCACCGGTAAAGAGCGATTCTGGTTGATCTTCCGTTATGTCTCATTGATATTCCTTTGGTTCTTAGTGGTCATGCCAATTTACGTAATGGTGATTAACTCACTTAAAGGTGTAAAAAATGTTTACCTAACAAATGCATTTAAGTTGCCAGAAAAAATCGATTTTTCAGCTTGGTCAGTTGCTTGGAGCGGAACTGATTATTTCCCACAATCAATCTCTGATTCCATGACTCGAACCTTGTTCTTCGTAATCCAATCCTCAATTATTTCGGCAATTATTGGCTCGATTAATGGTTATGTCTTTGCTAAGTGGCGATTTAAAGGTTCAAATCTAGTTTTCACACTTTTCTTGTTTGGCATGTTTATTCCATACCAAGCCATCATGATCCCGCTGGTCAGAATTGCCACCACATTAGAGATAAATAAATCGATATATGTCCTGGTGTTGGCACATATCATTTATGGAATACCAATTTGTACATTAATTTTCCGGAATTATTACGAAGCTATCCCTAATGAATTAATTGAGGCTGCCCGTGTTGATAAAGCTTCCATGATTCGTACCTACCGTTCCATTATCTTGCCACTTTCTATTCCAGCATTTGTGGTGGTTTTGATTTGGCAATTTACCTCAGCGTGGAATGACTTCCTCTTTGCTATCTTCTTAACTGGTGGATCACCTAAGTTATCGGTAGCGACAACCGCACTTAACTTCATTACAGGTTCTTCAAACCAGGTTTATTACGGGGTTAACATGACCGCCTCTTTAATTGTTTCACTTCCTACATTAATTGTTTACATCTTCTTAGGTCGTTACTTCCTTCGAGGATTGCTCTCCGGTTCACTAAAGGGATAATCATGGCGATTGCAGTTGAAGTTTTTGATTCCAGACGCAATCAATTAGGTGAAGGACCAACTGCAACGGGAGCTCAAAATAATCACATTCAGTGGTGTGATATTTATGGAAAAGCGGTTAGATCTCGTGATCTTGTAACCGGAAAAACTAATGAGTACTTTGCAGATCAACATATTGGATTTCAGATTCCTAGAAGCAAAGGCGGAGATATTTTAGGGACTGCCGATGGTCCAGTTCTGCGCGATAGCGATGGTGTAATTCATAAGCTACCGACCAGAGCAGATGTTGATGGTGATAATCAGACAGGCGTGATTCGCTGGAATGATGCCAAGGTTTGCCCGGATGGAAATCTATTTTTAGGTTCGATGGCTTATGAAAATCAGACAGATCAAGGTGCTTTTTATCGATTAAGTAAAGATGGCAAAAAATTAGATCGATTATTTGGCTCAGTTGGAATTTCAAATGGCATGGATTGGTCCGTGGATCTGACCAGAATGTTTTATATCGACACATTATCTATGCGGGTAGATCAATTTGATTATCAAAATGGTCAAATTTCAAATCGCAGGCCACTTGTTCAAATAACTGATGGCATGGGATTTCCAGATGGCATGTGCTCTGATGCAGATGACAATCTCTGGGTGGCGTTTTGGTTGGGAGCTTGTGTTAGGTGCTTTGATGGTAAAACTGGCAAACAAATAGATGAGATTAAATTACCTGCTCAAAAAGTAACCTCATGTGTCTTTGCTGGTGAAAAATTAGATAAATTAGTGATTACCTCTGCAGTTGGAAATCCTGGCGAGCAAATAGATTTAGAGCAATATCCCCAATCAGGATTTACCTTTATCGCATCCCCAGGAGTGGTTGGAAAAAAGACAACTTTGTTTGGTGCCTAATTGAGCACTGATTTATTTACCTTTGGTGAAGCTTTATCTGTCTTTATCTCAACTGATACTGATTCAGTAATGAGTGCTAAAACATTTGAACGGGTAACCGCTGGGGCTGAGGTTAATGTGGCGGTAGCAATTTCCCGACTTGGCCTTAAGTCTCAATACTTTTCTAGATTTGGAAATGATCAACTGGGCTCAGTAATGCTGGCAGATATTGCAGCAGAGGGTGTGGATGTTTCTCTTGCAAAGCGGGTTAGCTCCTACACCGGAGCAATGGTAAGAAACCCAGGCAAATCTGCACCAGTTGAGTTAAGTTATTTAAGAAAGGGTTCGGCTGCCTCCACTATTGAGCCATCTGACATATTGGATTCCTACATCTCATCTGCTAGATGGCTTCATACAACAGGTATCACCTGCGCAATCTCAACTAGTGGTGCTAATACTGTTAAGGCAGCACTTGAAAAAGCAGATGCCATGAAGATTAAATCAAGTTTTGATCTAAACATAAGAAGAAAGTTGTGGAGTGAAGAGGATGCAAGAAAAGTATTACAACCTCTGGCAAAAAATGTTGAGTTGCTTATCGGTGGCGAGGATGAGTACCAAGTAGTTTTTGGAGTTGCTGAACCTCAAAAAGTTCTGGCGGAGGCAAATAAACGAGGTTGCAAGATTGCGGTAATGACAAAGGGTGATCAAAAAATGCGATACAGCATCGACGGAAATTATGGCGAAATCACACCCCCTAAAGTTGTTGCAGTTGACCCAGTTGGATCAGGGGATGCCTTTACTGGTGGAGTAATTGCTGGCTTGTTATGTGGCATGAGTGCTGAGCAGGCACTTGAGCAGGGAAGTATCTGCGGAGCATTGGTTGCAAGTATGTTTGGGGACTGGACCGGTATCCCGAAAGGTGTTGCTGGCAAAGTTAATAATGAGGTTGCACAAAAGGTTAGGGGTAAATAATGAAAGCGTTAGACAAATTACTCTCTGAAAAAATGATGACCTTAGTCAGATGCAATAGTCAAAAAGAGGGTCAAGAGATGGCTGATGCTCTAGTTGATGCTGGCGTTAAAATAATTGAGATAACCTTAACCACACCTGGAGCCTTAAAAATAATTGAGAAACTTTTAAAAAACAAAGATTTATTAGTTGGTGCTGGCACAGTTCGAACAGTTAAAGATGTGAAAAAAGT
>CAZDKV010000027.1:0-6954 GCA_964506125.1 uncultured Candidatus Nanopelagicus sp. | reverse complement strand
AATAAAATTACGCCATCGACCATCTCTAAGCCGCGCTCTACCTCGCCACCAAAATCTGCGTGGCCTGGGGTATCGATAATATTTACAATTGTCTCCCCGCGCTTTACCGCGGTGTTTTTTGCCAAAATAGTAATTCCCTTTTCGCGCTCTAGATCCATGGAATCCATCATGCGATCTTGGCCTTCATCTTGTTTCTTGTGTGCTGCAAATGCACCAGATTGCCAAAGCATGGCATCAACCAAAGTTGTCTTGCCATGATCTACGTGAGCAATAATTGCTACATTGCGAAGATTTTCTCGTTTTTTAACTGGCAAATCTTTTAAGTGTGCTTGTTTTTTAGACATTAAACCTAAACTCCACTACATCGCCATCATTCATCACGTAATCCTTACCTTCCATTCGCACCTTGCCATTGGCGCGGGCTTGCACCATTGATCCAGCAGCTACCAAATCATCAAAGGCCACAATCTCTGCCTTGATAAATCCTTTTTGAAAATCGGTGTGAATCACCCCAGCTGCAACTGGCGCTGTATCACCTTTATGAATCGTCCACGCTCTGGCCTCTTTGGGACCTGCGGTCAGATATGTCTGTAATCCTAATGTATTAAAACCAACTCTTGCTAATGTGGTTAATCCTGGCTCAGTTAAGCCAATTGTTTTAAGTAATTCCAGTGCATCTGCCTCATCTAAATCAGCCAGCTCTGCCTCAGTCTTTGCATCTAAAAAGATCGCCTCGGCTGGCTTTACTAGAGCTGATAACTCATCTCGTAATTTACTATCTGCTAACTCAGCTGCATCAACATTAAACACATATAAAAATGGTTTAGCTGTTAACAGTTGCAGCTCTGATATGGCTGCAATATCTACCTTGCTGCCACGTAACAGTTGGCCGTTATTTAAGATTGCAGCAGCCTCTTTGGCGGCGGCTAAGACAGGTGCTTTCTCTTTTGAGGTTCTAACCTCTTTTTCAAGACGTGGAATTGCTTTTTCTAATGTCTGTAGATCTGCTAAACAAAGCTCGGTATTTATTGTCTCCATATCTTTTTTGGGATCAACATTTCCATCAACATGGACGACATCCCCATCTTTAAAAACTCTTATTACTTGGCAGATCGCATCTGACTCTCTGATATTTGCTAGGAATTTATTTCCCAAACCTGCCCCTTCAGAGGCACCCTTAACAATTCCGGCGATATCAACAAAAGAGACCGCAGCTGGCAGGATTTTTTCGGAGGAGAATATTTTGGCTAAGACGGCAAGCCGATCATCTGGTACACCCACCACCCCAACATTGGGTTCAATAGTGGCAAAGGGGTAGTTGGCAGCTAAGACATTGTTTTTGGTCAGCGCATTAAACAGGGTGGATTTACCCACATTTGGCAGACCGACGATTCCGATTGAAAGGCTCACAAGGGGTTAAGCCTACGCAAGATTGTCAGAACTTCCTGCCACTATAACCCCATGCCCACCTCGATCATCTCACTGCTTATCGGCCTAGCCGCCGGAGTGGCAATCGGATACCTGTTTAATGCCCTGCGAAATAAAAATAACAGCGGTGATACCACCCTGCTAGATGATTACAAAAAGCAGTTAGCTGAAGAGCGAAGTAAGACGGAGAACGCTATTAAATTAACGGCTGAGTTAAACGCAATGAAATCAACAGTTGAAAAACTCTCCACTCAATCTGCTGAGGCCAATCGGATTCGAACCCAAGCTGAGGCCAAACTTGAAACCACAATCAATGAGATGCGACGAGCTAGTGAATCAATCTTTGATGAAACAAAAAAGATTGCTGGGGCACTATCTAATACTCAAAGCAGAGGTAAGTTTGGTGAGGCGCAATTAGAGTTACTTTTGCAATCTGCTGGGTTGCGCGAAGGACATGAGTACAGCCGGCAAAAATCCACCACCGATGCTGACTCCTCTGGAATTCCAGATATCACAGTCAAGATGCCAGGTGGTAGCGCCATATTTATTGACTCTAAATTTCCATTTGATCGCTTCTTAGATGCCTTTGGTACTGATGACCAAAGTCAGCGCGATGAGTATTTGGCTCAGCACAGCAAAGATTTGTTAAAACATGTGGAGGCGCTAGCTAAACGTGGTTACCACAAGTCCCAAGGCTCACCTGATTTTGTAGTTTTATTCCTGCCATTTGAAACCTTATTAGCTGAAGCATTAAGAATTGATCCATCATTGCTTGAGAAAGCATTTAAGGTTAATGTCACTATCGCTACCCCAACCTCAATGATGGCTCTACTTCGCACCATCGGTTACATATTTACTAGAAATAAATTAGCTGATAATGCAGATGAGATACAAAAGGTGGCAAATACCTTCTTAAAAAATATCACGCTACTGCATGGCAAAATCGTGGCAGTTGGTAAAGCAATCTCCTCAACTGCAAAAGCGTATGAAGATTTAATTCCAACCGCTGAACGAACTGTGTTAAGTCCTGCCCGGCGCATTCATAACTTGGGTGTAACTGGCGATAAAGATAAATTAGCAATTGAGTACCCAGAATCTCCTGGTGAGGTGCGGGAGTTAAAGTCAATCTCTGCTGAGGATGATTTCATTGAGGTGGAAGAGATTGAGGCGGAAAAGTAAATGAGTAATCTGCCAATTAACTCACCCATCAAGGGGCCGGGATTAACTAAGCCTGGGGTAATAATTTTGCAGTTTTTAGTTATCTTTTTATTTGAAGCAGTTGAGATTTTATTTCGTAACTCACTTGGCATTATCACCTGCCTAGCTATCTGGATTGCATTCTTTGGAGCAATTTACTTAGGCCGGCCCGGAACAGCTTATGTGACAGCGGTAGCACCACCAGTGTCGCTCTTAATCGCCTCAATTATTTTGATGCCAACCCTTGGTGCTGGTTCCTTCGCCCCGACAGAGTTACTTATTGACTTGGTGGCAGGTCTTGCTTCCGTATCTTTTTATCTATTAAGTGGAGCAGCGGTTGCTTGGTTTGTCTGGTTTAAAAAAGAGCGAAATTTAAATAACCAATCACTTTCCAGCAGCTTTTAAATCTTTCCGAAGTTCAGGTGGCATCGCAAACAATAGATGCTCCTCAGTTGCGGTGACAGTTTCAACCTCACCAAAGCCGCGCTCGGCAAGCCAGGTGAGTAAATCCTTCACTAAAATCTCTGGCACAGATGCACCACTTGAAACACCGATAGTTGTTACCCCAGTTAACCATTCCTCTTTTGCCTCGGCTGCGTAATCAATTAGGTAGGCCGCTTTAGCGCCATACTCAAGTGAAACCTCAACTAGACGAACTGAGTTAGAGGAGTTAGTTGAACCAACGATTAAAACTAGGTCAGCTTGAGGTGCAATCTCTTTGATTGCCACCTGTCGGTTTTGAGTGGCATAACAGATGTCATCACTTGGTGGATCAATTAAATTCGGAAACCGTTTACGAAGTGCTGCTACCGTGGCTAGGGTTTCATCCACACTTAAAGTTGTTTGCGACAACCAAGCTACCTTGTTTTCGTCCCGCACCTTTATGTTTTTAATACTATCTATGCCATCAACTAACTGAACATGATCTGGTGCCTCACCTGCTGTGCCATCAACCTCTTCATGGCCCTCATGACCAATTAACAAAATGTCATAATCATCAGAGGCAAATCTCTTTGCCTCATGGTGGACCTTTGTAACAAGTGGACAGGTAGCGTCAATAGTTTTTAGATTTCGGCTAGCTGCGCTTTGATGAACCGCCGGCGATACACCATGGGCGGAGAAAACCACAATCTTTCCCTCTGGCACCTCATCTGTTTCATCAACAAATATCGCACCCCGTGCCTCTAAGGTTTGGACCACATGTTTGTTGTGAACTATCTGCTTGCGAACATAAACTGGAGCGCCGTAAAGATCTAAAGCTTTTTCAACAGTAATTACTGCGCGATCAACGCCAGCGCAGTAGCCACGAGGTGCTGCAAGTAATACTCGCTTTTTAGTGGCCTCGCTCATGTGCTTATCCTAATTGATGATAGAAGACAGTAGATTTAGCCCTATGGCACCTGAGTTCAGTTATCAAGATCTACTGCCAATTGGGCCAGATGATACGCAGTACCGACTTGTTTCAAAGCAAGGTGTGAGTACTTTCACCGCCGATGGCAGGGAGTTTTTAAAGGTTTCTAGTGAGGCGATTTCAAATCTAACCCAAGTTGCCATGCATGACATTTCGCATTACTTGCGAAGTGAACATCTTGAGCAATTAGCTAATATTTTGAAGGATCCAGAGAGCTCGCCCAATGATCGATTTGTCGCGACAGATCTATTAAAAAATGCCAACATTTCCGCTGGCGGGGTGCTGCCAATGTGCCAAGACACCGGCACGGCAATAGTGATGGGTAAAAAAGGACAGCAGGTTTTAACTGATGAGAAAGATGAAATTTCAATCTCACGTGGTGTTTATGAAGCATTTACTAAATTAAATTTGCGCTACTCCCAATTAGCACCAGTGAGTACCTGGGAGGAGAAAAACACTGGAAATAATCTGCCTGCCCAAATTGAGATCTACTCAGATACTGATCACCCAGATGAGTACAACTTCTTGTTTATTGCCAAAGGCGGTGGCAGTGCCAATAAATCATTTTTATATCAAGAGACCAAGGCGGTATTAAATCCCACCTCATTTATGAACTGGTTGGATGAAAAACTGCGCTCACTTGGCACCTCAGCCTGTCCGCCTTATCACCTGGTGGTAGTAATTGGTGGCACAAGTGCTGAGTACACAGTTAAAACTGCCAAGTTGGCCAGCACAAAGTATCTAGATTCATTACCAAGTAAGGGGGATGCCAAAACTGGCCATGGCTTTAGAGATTTAGAGTTAGAAAAAGAGATCTTAAAGTTGACGCAAAATATTGGCATCGGTGCACAATTTGGTGGCAAATACTTCTGTCATGATGTGCGCGTAGTGAGATTGCCTCGGCATGGTGCATCGTTGCCAATTGCAATCGCCGTCTCCTGCTCTGCAGATCGACAGGTGAAGGCAAAGATCAACAAAGATGGTGTCTTTATTGAAAAACTTGAAACCGAGCCGGCCCATTATCTGCCCGCAACTACTAATGAAGATCTAGATGGACCTGAGATTCATATTGATTTATCTGCGAAAATGGCTGATGTATTAGCCCAATTATCAAAGCATCCAGTTAAGACCCGAGTATTACTAACTGGCACATTAGTCGTTGCTAGAGATTTAGCGCACTCAAAAATTAAAGAGCTACTAGATAGTGGAAAACCAATGCCGGAGTATTTAAAAAATCATGCTGTCTACTACGCAGGTCCGGCAAAGACTCCAGCCGGATATGCCTCTGGCTCCTTTGGGCCAACAACTGCTGGTCGAATGGACTCCTACGTTGAACAGTTCCAAGCTGCAGGTGGCTCATTAATTATGTTGGCAAAGGGAAATAGATCTGAACAGGTGGCGAATGCTTGTAAAAAGTATGGCGGCTTTTATTTAGGATCAATTGGCGGTCCAGCAGCCCGGCTTGCTCAAGATTGTATAAAAAAGGTTGAGCTTTTAGATTACGAGGAGTTGGGTATGGAGGCGGTTTGGAAGATTGAGGTGGAGAATTTTCCAGCATTTATAATTATTGATGATAAGGGTAATGATTTTTATGCCCAAACTAGAAAACCATTAAGTATTGGTAAAAGACCTAACTAGTTAAAGTTTTTTTAATACCAATTTGAACGCTTAAATTTGCTCCATGCAGCACATGGGGTGTTGTAACGCTCTTTAATATATTTAAGTCCCCAGGTAATTTGGGTAACTGGATTAGTCCGCCAATCAGTACCGACAATCTCCATCTTGGTAGCAGGTAGAGCTTGCGGAATTCCATGAGCGCCGGTGACTCGATTTCGCGCCTTGTAGTTCCAATTACTCTCTTTAGTCCAAAGTTGATCAAGGCAGGTAAATTGTTTTGGCGACCAGGTGTATTTGGCGGCGATTATCTCTTGGGCAATAGTTTTAGCACCCTCGGCCTGACGGGCAAGATCAACCTGGCGGGCAGCTACTGAAACCAAAGCCATATCTGAGGCATCAACTGTCTTAACCGCATCTAACTCAAGTAGGGAGGGGGTTGGATCAAACTCCTCCTCAACTGGCGCAGGTGGTGCGACCTCCAATGAGCTTTCAACCGATCCAATCGTCACCGATGAGGTTAGATTGCTTGATGCATAGGCCGGCTCTGAGATCAGAAGGAAAAAAGCGAGCAGGGCAGCGGTGATCGATACCCGGTGAACCCGGCGATCTGGCAACAAAAGCTGCTTGATCATCTCAACCCCTTCCCTTAGATCCCTTCTAATGGGCCTGGAATGACCCCTTAGAACTGCTTTAGGGTCTCAGCCAGGGATGGGCGGGGCAACTTTATAGAGGCGTGTGGCGCAATTATGTTTATATTCACAGGTAATCTAGATATCAAAACCGCAGGTCAGATACAAAGAAGTCCGATTTATCCCTTATGTCGTATGAGGGGTAGAAAATCAGTTGGAGAAGTTAATTGGCTCCTCAAGTAGCTCAGTTACCAAAGCTGCAATCTGAGATCGCTCACTTCTGGTCAAGGTGATATGGGCAAAGAGGGGGTGACCTTTAAGGGATTCAACCACCGCAACCACCCCATCATGTCGGCCAACCCGAAGGTTGTCCCGTTGGGCGATGTCATGGGTGAGTACCACCCTAGAACCCTGACCAATTCTAGATAGCACAGTTAAAAGAACTCCCCGTTCTAAGGATTGGGCCTCATCAACAATTACAAATGAGTCATGAAGTGAGCGGCCTCGGATATGGGTCAGTGGCAAGACCTCAATCAACCCTCGCTCCACCACCTCATCTAAAACCTGCTGGCTGACCAATGCCCCCAAAGTGTCAAAGACTGCTTGGGCCCAGGGAGACATTTTTTCATTTTCAGTTCCTGGTAGATAACCAAGCTCCTGGCCACCAACTGC
>CAZDKV010000026.1:0-6968 GCA_964506125.1 uncultured Candidatus Nanopelagicus sp. | reverse complement strand
CGGGTAAATGAAACTGCGGTTGCATCGGCTAATGATTCACGTTTCCTAGAGACTGCTGACTTAAGCATGGTTGCAGCAATCGGTGCAAGAATTAATGGGATTATGGCAAGGAAGATCGGCATTTGATTTCCACCATGATCTCGATTTCTGCCCCCGCCAAACCAAAGCATTCTCATTAATATGTCTGAAATCAACGCGACAATTCCTGCTGTTGTTGCGGCAACGGCTGACACTAAGGTGTCTCGGTTTGCTACATGCGCCATCTCATGCGCAACAACGCCTTGCAATTCATCACGATCCATTGAATTGAGCAAGCCAGTTGTGAACGCAATCAAGGCATGGTTTGGATCTCTACCAGTAGCAAAAGCATTTGGTGCTGGGTCATCAACGAGAGCGACCTTGGGCATCGGTAGGCCAGATGCAATGCAAACCTCATTTACTAGATTAAACAGTTGTGGGTGATCAGATTGTTGAATCACTTGGGCCCTAGTCATCTTTAATACCAATTTATCTGAGGCGTAGTAGGAGCCCCAGACTGAGATTAATGAGATTGCAACCGCTAATGGAATTACTCCTGCCCCTGAGCCACCAAAACTTGCAATCGCAATATAGGCAATAAACCAAACAAGTAAACCCATAAAAAAGAGTAGGAAAAAGGTTTTTCTGCGGTTAACACTTTGTAATGCGCGAAAATTAGCCATACTTAAAACTTCACATTTGGAACATTACGAGCAGATGGATCATCCACTTCGTAAAACTCCCGCTCCCCCACCTTAGCTAGACCAACAAAGAAACTAGTAGGAATTGTCTTTACCGCAGTATTTAAACTGCGCACTGTCTCATTATAAAACTGGCGAGAGAAGGAAACCTTATTCTCGGTGGTAGCAAGCTCTTCCTGAAGTTGTAAGAAATTACTTGATGCCTTCAGATCTGGATAAGCCTCAGCTACCGCAAGTAATCCACGTAGCGCATTGGTCAAAGCACCATCTGCAGCAGCAATCGCTGGCAGTGTGGAGGCAGTTGTCGATGCAGCTCTTGCCTGTACAACATTTTCTAGCGCCTCTCGTTCATGGGATGCATACCCTTTTACAGTTTCAACTAAATTTGGAATCAAATCAGCCCGGCGCTTTAACTGAACCTCAATTTGTGAGAATGCTTCATCAACTTGCACATTTAATCTCACCAAACGGTTGTATTGAATGATTGTGTAGACAACAAGAAGGAGTGCTAACAAAATGAGAATTAATCCAATATCCATAGCCCAACAGTATCAAAGGGAGATTTATCCGATTTGATTTGGGGCTTGAGAGATTTAGTATTTTGCAGGTAAGCCAACCCTTGCAACCCTGAGAAATCACACCTAGTCCGCAAAAAAATACCCGCTTTTTATTGCTTGAAACTTATGTAGGATCAGATAATGGCCACCAATCAGGATAAGAATTTCCCCAGCCAGATCTCAGAATTTTTAGCCTCACGTCGCACCACCCGAGATTTTTTACCAACACCAGTACCTCAGGAGATTATCGATCAAATATTGACCGACTCTTTAACCGCTCCAAGCTGGTCAAATACCAGGCCATTTAAAGTCGCAGTTGCAACTGGTGAGGTTAGGGATCGGATAAGTAGTGAGTTTCTCTCCCGATGGTCGGTCTTGTCACAAATCATGCGCAAAGGGCTGCGAAATAAGTTACGACTCATCTACTCCCGGTATGGGCTACCAACTAGCAATCGCTCAATTGTTAAGCCATATGTAAAGGAGTTAAGGCCAAGGGCTCAACGAGTTGGCAAAGAGCTTTATGAATTATTTGGCGTCAAACGTGGTGATCGCACTGCAAGAGATGCGCAGTGGGGAAAGAATTACTCCTTCTTTGGCGCTCCAGTTGAGCTTTTTATATATATCCATAAGAGTCTTCATATTTACGCCGCATCTGATGCTGGATTGATGATGCAAAACTTAATGCTCTCAGCCCATGCCCATGGTCTTGGCACCTGTGCTCAAGGGGCGGTCAACATTTGGGATGATGTGATTAGAAAGGAGTTTGATATCTCCAAGGATTATCGTCTCTTGTGTGGACTTGCAATTGGCTACCCTGCCGATACGCCAGTTAATAAGTTTCAAGCACATCGAATTGGATTGGATGAATTAATCATAAAGCCAAAGAGATCAAGTTAACTGAGCTAATACCCAATCAACATCTTTATTGCTTGGAAAAACTGGGTAATGATGCTTTGTGATAACGCCATCTTTGATTATCAAGGTTAATCGTTTGAGAAGCTTCATCGAGTGAGCCTGAAAAGTAGGTAATTTAATGGAGTTGGCAAACTTAAAATCTGAGTCAGATAAAATTTCATAGGGAAGTTCAACTCGATCCCGTAACTCTCTTTGATACTCACTACTTTGCACACTTAATCCAAAGAGGTGATCTAAATGTTTTTTTAACTTTGGGTAATTATCTCGATAGGAACAAGCTTGTGGGGTGCAACCACGAGCGCCTGGAATATCATCCCAACCATCGGGAAGTGCCACTCCAGGCACACCAGTCATGGGATAGATAAAAACCACAGTTGTGCCCTTTAATCTGGATAAATCAATCACCTCTTCATTGGTTGCCTTAAGTAATACTTGATTTAATTTAACTCCATCTAAGTGATCTGCTGCGCCATCATCTTGTGGAACAGGTAGATTCTCGGGTAGATCTAAATAACTGCCCTGTGGCGTATTGGTCATACCTTGCCCAGCTTTTTTGGAGATAGCAGATCTAGAATTAACACAGAGCCAATTATTACTAAAAGTGCGCCAAAGAGCTGTATCAAGGAGATAGCCTCATTTAGGTAAAAGGCACCAACTAAAACTGCCACCACTGTTACTAAAAACTCAACCGAGATTGATCTAGTTGCCCCGATTTTTGCTACAAGAGAGAAGTAAATTACATAACAAAATGCACTACAAAAAACTGCTAGCGAGATCATGTATAGCCAATCTATTGAATTAAGGCCAGTTTTTATTGGCACAAAAAACAAAATTGGTGAGGTAAATAGACCTCCGAAGAAGAAGGCGCCAATTACCTGCTCCCAATTACCAGCCTCTGACATTTTCAGCTTTGAGTAATTGCTTCCAAATGCAGCGCTTATGCAGCCGAAGAGGCATACACCAAATCCCAAAAAGAATTGATCACTTAGTTGCTCACTTGGAAAACCCACTAGAAAGACAATTCCAATAAATCCCAAAATTAATCCGTAAAAACCTTTTCGATCGATCTGCTCAATCTTCATAAGCCGGCCAATCACAGATGAGAATAAGGGAATCGCGCCCACCAAGATTGCAGTTAAGGCTGTTCCAATTCTTGGAACTGCTAGAGAGAGTCCGATTAATTGAATAGAAACAGTTGCTGTGCCAAGAATGGCAAAGTGTTTGATACCAATTGAAAAATCTAACTTTCTTCGCAACAAAAGGGCTAGTAAATACAGGCAACCGCTTGCAATAAATGCTCTAACTGATATCGCTGCTGCCCAATCAAATGCTTCGACCACTCTAAGTAGTACTAAAAATGAAAAGCCCCAGATTAAAGCTAGAAGTGTAAATTTGGTAGAGATCTCAGCCCTCATTTGATAAGGCTAGCGCAACTACCCTTTTAGATTAGGCGGTGATAATCGATATTCAACTGGAGTTTTACTAAATGAGATTGGGTTTGCAACCGACTTAACCCCATCAATCTCAACTACTGAGTTCAAGCCCAATGATTGAGCAAGAGCGAAGGCCTCTTCAATGTTATTTATCGCACCCGCTGGAATCTTTACCTTAGCTAAAGTGGAGATCCAATGATCTGCACTCTGCTGAGCAAAGATAGGCTCAAGTTGATCATTTAGTTGCTTAAGATTTTCAACCCGAAGCTGATTAGTTGCAAATCGCTTATCTGCTATCAACTCTGGCTTAATGCAAGCTGCAAACTTAGTAAATTGATGATCACTTCCAACTGCCACAATAAATTGCTTGTCCTTAGCTTTATACACCTGGTAGGGGGCAATTGAGGGGTGAGCATTTCCCATCGCCTTTGGAATTACACCAGCGGAGAGATAGGCAGATGCTTGATTTACCAAGGCAGATAAGGTGGAGCTAAGGAGATTTAACTCAACCTTTTGGCCAACTCCCTGTTCATCTCTTGCCCGAAGTGCTGCCAAGATGCCAACTACAGCATGTAATCCGGTGATTACATCAACTAGTGCAACGCCAACCTTAGTTGGATTGTTTTCATCACTGCCGGTGATACTCATTAATCCACTCATACCTTGCAATAAAAGATCATAACCAGGAAGTTCGGCCGCTTTTTCAGATGTTCCAAATCCGGTAATTGAGCAGTAGATCAGCTTTGGATTATTAGCAATCAACTTTGAATAACCTAGGTTGTATTTCTCCATGCCACCTGGTCCAAAGTTTTCAACAACAACATCAGATGAGTTAATCAAATCAACTGCGCGTACTTGATCTGCTTGATCTGATAGATCTAGTTGCAAACCCTCCTTATTGCGATTAACCGATAGAAAATAGGTGGCGTTACCATCCTTATCAAATGGTGGGCCCCAGGTGCGGGTGTCATCTCCTACCCCTGGCCGTTCAACCTTAACCACCTGCGCACCTAAATCTGCCAGCAACATAGTTGCATATGGACCTGCTAAAACTCTTGAGAAATCTGCAATTTTAATTCCCGCTAACGGTGGTTTCATCTCTTCGCCAGCCAATCACCCATCACATTTAAAAGTAGATCAACATCACTTTTTGTAATTACTAATGGCGGTTTTATCTTAAGCACATTGTTATCTGGACCATCAGATGAGAGTAAAACTCCCTTTGATAGCGCAAACTCCATTAAATCACTCACCTGATCTGTCGCGGGTTTGTTTTCATCTAGCATCATCTCAACGCCGATAAACAAGCCACTTCCCCGCACATCAGCAATGATTGGATAACTGCTCATTAAAGAGCGAACACCATCTTGGAGGTATTGACCAACATTTTTAGCATTAAGTTGTAATTTTTGATCATAGATAACTTCAAGAACAGCTTGTCCAATTGCTGCACTTACTGGATTTCCACCAAAGGTATTGAAGTACTCCATGCCATTGTTAAATGAGGCAGCGATCTGAGGGGTAGTAACAACTGCAGCTAATGGATGACCATTACCCAGTGGTTTTCCTAACGTGACAATATCTGGCACCACACCATGTAATTCAAAACCCCAAAACTTATCTCCCACCCTTCCCATACCAATCTGTACCTCATCACTTACACAAACTCCACCATTTGACCGAACCACTTTAAAGGCCTCAGCTAAGTAGCCTGGAGGTAAAACAATTTGTCCAGCGGTAGAAACTATCGATTCGGCAAAAAAGGCAGAGAGTGGTTGCTTTAATGAGGTAATACTCCTCTTCAAATTGCTTAAATACTTTTCAGTAGCTCCTTTGCCGGTAAATTTGCCACGGAAGAGATCTGGTAGTTCAGCTACTGCAACATGTTTAGGCGCACCAGCACCACCTTTGCCCAAGAATTTATAGGGACTGATCTCAACTACTGATTGGGTATGGCCGTGATAGCCATGACGTAGTGCAACTACTCCCTTTGCATTTGTGTGAGCCCTAGCTAATCTGATTGCTAGATCATTTGCCTCACTGCCACTATTGACGAAAAATATAACTGAAAGTGGGTCAGGCATACTGCTGGTAATCGCTTTGCCGTACTCAACAACAGTTTGATGAAGGTATCTAGTGTTGGTATTTAAGACCGACATCTGAGCCGCAGCAGCTGCTACCACCCGTGGATGGCCATGTCCAACATGAGCGACATTGTTGACCAGATCTAAGTAGCTCTTACCTTTCTCATCAAATAAGTATGCGCCACTTCCGGCAACAATATTTACTGGATTTTTAAAGTTGAGTGAGAGATTTTGCGAAATGACTACTCGGCGCTCACTTTTAATACTTGCAGGTGAGATTTTTGCATGTGCATCTGTGCCGCTTTCAATACCTAAAATTAAATTTGGGTTCAGAGAAATACCTCGCCAAAGTGCGATCTCATCCCTTGGCGCAACCCCATATATATCAATCCCCATACCGCATAAATCAGTGAGTAGTTGAAAATGTGTGTGCGGTGGCCAACCAACATTCTCTTCCTCTTTGCCCATCCGACCAATCAATTCGCCAGCCTTAATCTCCTTTCCAATCCTCCAATCCGGCATGGAGTCAAGTGAAAGATGACCATAAAGAGTCCAAAATGGAACTCCTTTGTCAGTCTTGTGGCGCAAGATAACAACTGGACCGTAATCAAGATGTGTTGAGTTGTTGTTAAATATTTCAATAACACCATCTAATGGTGCATAGATTGGTGTGCCAGCTGGCATACCAACATCTACTCCCAAATGAAATGTTCTGGCACTATCTGCTGCCGGATTAAAGGCTTCGCCTTGATAAACATTTCGATTCTCGCAGTAGTAACCAATTGTTACCTCAGCCCCACTCTTGGCCATTAAATCCTCAATCTCCTTGGTGCTTCTAGCAATCTCTGGGTTATCAAATGACCAGTTGATATAAACCCGTTTTAGCTCTGCGAAAGATTTCTCCAATAAATTAGCTGGCTTTGTAACAAGCAGATAATCACGGATCGCCTTTGCATTCGGATTTGCTTCAAGCCCAATTGCATTTCTTAATCTAAAAAGCGCAAAGTTAGCGTCGAAGTTATCCAAAGCAATCAAGCAGCCAGGCACTTCTTTTTGTGAAATCGAAAGGTAATCATTCTCTGGATTATTTGATCGCTGCAGTGCTGCATTAGCAATACTTGATGCCAATCTAACCTTTACTAACTCGATAAAAATTGTGATCTCATCTAAAGAAAGTGGATTAACGCTGTGGTAGCCACGTACAAACTGAGCAATCTGCTTCACGGGATCATCCGACTTTAATCCAACATAAGCTGCTGC
>CAZDKV010000025.1:0-7300 GCA_964506125.1 uncultured Candidatus Nanopelagicus sp. | reverse complement strand
CCAAATGAAACTGATAAAGATTTTATTGAAAGCAAATTTGCGCTACTCACGAGGGTAGATTCTAGGCACACGGGTGCCAATTCGGGTAACAATCTCGTAATTAATAGTTCCGCAAGCCTTAGCCCACTCATCAATTGTGTACTCACCACCACTGCCATCACCAAAAACAATCACTTCATCCCCAGTTTTTGCTAAGGAAGAAGCTCCGAGATCGACTACAAATTGATCCATTGAAACTCTGCCAATTAATGCAGCGCGCTGACCAGCAACAAATACACCAGCTGAACTGCTGGCATTCCTTGGAATTCCATCGGCATAACCCATAGTTATAACACCAAGTTTGGTATCAACTTTTGTTGTAGCGGTGCTGCCATATCCAACACTTTGACCAGCTTTAACTGCTTTAACTAATTGCAACTTAGAAATCAACCTCATTGCAGGTTTAAGTCCTAATTCAACAGAGCTGCCCATATTGTTAATATCTGGCGATAAACCATACAAACCTATACCCCATCTAATAATGTTTTTATGAGCATCTTGGTTAGTTAAAGAGGCAGCTGAGTTTGCAAGATGCAAGTAATCACTACTTATCCCAGCTTTTTTTAGTTGCTCAACTCGAGCATTAAATCGAGATAGCTGATCTTGGTTCATTTCAACACCTGGCTCATCAGCTCTGGCAAAGTGTGACCAAATCCCAATCACTTTAATAGAACCAGATTTAACATGGCTTGTTATCTCAGGAATGACATTCTCTAACTCATCACCAAAGCCACCGCGATTCATTCCGGTGTCTAATTCAATGTGCACTCTTGGAACTTTGTTTACAGCTTTTCCTGCTGCTGCAATTTCAATTAATAATTCAATGGATGAGATAGAAAGATCAATATCTAAATTAATTGCAGTTTTAAAATCCTCACCCGGTGGAGTTAGCCAAGCAATAATCGGTTTACTTATTCCGCCATTTCGTAATGAGATGGCCTCTTCCAGTAATGCCGTTCCTAACCAATCAGCACCTGCTGACTCGGCAGCTTTTGCGACTGCAACCAGGCCATGACCATATGCATCTGCCTTAACAACAGCTAGAACTTGGGATTTAGTTTTACTTTTAATAAATTTTAAATTACTAGCAATTGCTGCCAGATTTATCTCAGCCCTTGCCCGACTCATATTCCAAAGCCTACTTTGATTTAAGAGGGTTGGCGATCTGAGGTAATAGAGCGATCTATTGCAATTATAGCCACCAGTAATGCTGAGCCAATAAACAATCCACCCAATAAATCTGAGAACCAATGTGTGTTGCGATATAGCGAAGCTAAACAAACGCCTGTGGTAATAATTGCTACAAACCAGGTTAGGCGCATTCCTTCAAATGGATATTTGTGTGAGTATCTAAAGATCAGATAGGCAGCTATCCCCCAACTCAATATTGCATTTGCAGCATGCCCGCTGGGATATGACAAACCGCTATCGGTAAAGAAAAGATCAAAACCGGTACTTGGTTTGGTTCGGCCAAACAAGAGTTTTGACGCGCCAACTGTTAAGTTTAATAACACCAATGAAAGTATTGAAAGATTTATTGGCCGCCATGATTTAAATCGACGACTGATTAAAAACGCAACTATTAAAAGTATAATTGAGCTGACGCTACGTAGTCCTAGGTCATCAATTAGCATAACTAAAGTCGGTGTTTGCCCAGGTGTGATTAATAAAAAATCACGCTCATAAATCCACTCATCTACTCTTCTAATCCAGGTATTAGCTACTACTTGTTGAGTTACAAATGCATATAAAGCCAAGAATAAAACAGTGAGCTTGATTGCAGAGTTCATTTGCTTGCGGCGTTGTTCTGGCATTTTTCCTACTCAACTGTTACTGATTTAGCCAAGTTTCTTGGTTGATCAACATCATTTCCACGGGCGACCGCCATCTCATAAGCAATAACCTGCAGCGGTACAACTGATAAAACTGGCTGCAGTAATTGGTCAGTTTGTGGAATACGAATCAAATGATCTGCACCCACAAAATCAAACTCGCTAATTGCGATCACTACCGCACCCCTTGCTTTAACCTCTTGAATATTACTTGCCATTTTTTCAGCAAGAACTGAGTGTTCAGCAGGCATAATTGCTACAACTGGAGTTCCCTTATCAATTAAAGCTATCGGCCCATGCTTTAACTCACCTCCGGCAAATCCTTCGGCATGCATGTAGGCAAGCTCCTTCAACTTCAACGCACCCTCTAATGCAGTTGGAAAACCAACATGTCTACCTAAAAACAAAACAGATTGTGCATCTTTAAACTTACGAGTTAGCTCCCTGAGTGGTTCAACTGTCTCTAAGACTTGCTCCACCTTTGCTGGCAGTGCAGATAATTGATCACTAATCTCCTTAATCTCTTTTTTACTTAAGCGATCTAGTTGTTTTCCTATCTCTAAACCAATTAGATACATGGCAATTAATTGAGTAGCAAAGGCCTTAGTGGAGGCAACTGCAATCTCAGGGCCTGCATGGGTATAAAGGACGGCATCAGATTCTCTACCAATTGTTGATCCATTTGTATTACAAACTGAAAATATTGTTGCGCCTTTTGATTTTGCATATCGAAGCGCCATTAAGGTATCCATGGTTTCACCCGATTGGGAGATTGGAATTACTAAGGTTTTCTTATCCAAACTTGGTTCTCGGTAACGATACTCAGAGGCCAATTCAACATCAACTGGAATTTGTCCCCATTTTTCAATTGCATACTTTCCCACTAAACCTGCGTTATATGCAGTTCCACAGGCAATAATTACAATTTTTTCAAACTTCTTAAATTTAATCTTTGAATCAAGGCCATCTAATCTACCGATTAAAGTGTCTGCAATTGCTTTTGGTTGTTCATAGATCTCTTTGAGCATGAAGTGGGAAAAGCCACCACGCTCTGCTGCACTTGCATCCCATGAGATTTCATACTGCTTTGATTTAATAACCTCCCCGGAAAGATTAGTTACCTCAACTGAGGTAGGAGTTATCTCAACTACCTCATCTTGACCTAGCTCTAGAGCAATCTTGGTATGAGAAATAAATGCAGCTACATCAGATGCAAGAAAATTCTCACCATTTCCTACTCCCACAACAAGTGGTGAGTTTCGCCTGGCACCGACAATATGGGATGGATCATCTGAGTGAATGGCAAGTAATGTAAATGATCCTTTCAGCTGCTTACATACTTGGCGCATTGCAGCTGCTAGATCACCATTATTTTCCTTG
This sequence comes from uncultured Candidatus Nanopelagicus sp., assembly GCA_964506125.1. Taxonomy (GTDB): domain Bacteria; phylum Actinomycetota; class Actinomycetes; order Nanopelagicales; family Nanopelagicaceae; genus Nanopelagicus. The sequence goes on along the minus strand of CAZDKV010000025.1, from coordinate 4,049 downwards.
CGAGCGTCACTAAGCAGGTGAACTACCGATTCAGTATCAGTCTCTGATTTGAATTTGTGGCCGCGCTTTTCCAACTCAGCTCTGAGTTGCACATAATTTTCAATAATCCCGTTATGAATTAAAGCTAACTTACCTTCATTATCAAGATGGGGATGGGCATTGGTATCTGTTGGGCCACCATGTGTTGCCCACCTTGTGTGCCCAATACCGCTGGTTGCATTGGGAGTTTTAGCTAATGCATCTTCTAAGTTTTTTAACTTGCCAGCTTTTTTCTCTATAAATAATGGTTTACCAATTTCAGTTGGTAGAGCTATACCTGCTGAGTCATAGCCGCGATACTCAAGTTTTCGTAAGCCATCTACTACGGGAGTGAGTGCGGAGTTTTTTCCGGTGTAGCCAACAATGCCGCACATTTATAAAAACTCCTTTAGCTACTTAAGCTCTAATCTTACTAGTTGGGCTAATGAATCAGCGATCTTTTGAGCCAAATCTAATTCATCTGCCTCAACCATGACTCGAACAAGTGCTTCTGTTCCTGATGCTCTAAGTAATACTCTGCCTCTTGAACCTAATTGCGCTTCTGCCGCAGCAATTGCATCCTTAATTTTTCCTGAAGAGGATAAGTTTTCTTTTTTAACATCTTTTACATTAATCAAAACTTGTGGGTATTTACTCATAGTTGAAGCCAGCTCTAATAATGACTTTTTAGATTTAACCATCACCTGCATTACTTGTAAGGCGGTAAGTAATCCATCGCCAGTATTTGAAAACTGGCGCATAATTACATGACCAGATTGTTCGCCACCTAAGCTGTAATCACTTTCAAGCATTTTTTCTAAAACATAGCGATCACCTACTGCAGTTTTTTCAACCTTTATTCCAAGTGCATCCATTGATTTAATAAAACCTAGATTACTCATCACTGTACCAACCACTGCGTTTTTATTTAATTTACCCTCACTTAAATAGGAGGTTGCTAAGATATTTAATATGTGATCACCATCGATCACTTCACCAGTTTTAGCAATTAACAAACAGCGGTCTGCATCACCATCATGGGCAATACCTAGATCTGCACCCGTTTTCTTAACCTCAGAAATTAAGTTATCTAGATGAGTAGAGCCACAATTCTCATTGATATTCCAGCCAGTGGGTGTGGCTGATATAGCCTTAACAGTTGCCCCTGCCTTTTCATAAGCAATGGGTGCAGTGGTTGAAGCTGCGCCATTTGCGCAATCAACAATTACATTCAAACCAGTTAGTTTGGTTGAAATGGTTGCCAGTAAATGATCTATATATCGCTCTTTCGCACCTTCATCGGTGATTATTCGGCCAACATTCACACCAGTTGGTCTATCCCAGGGCTCACCTAATCTGGCTTCAACTTGGGCCTCAACCTGATCGGCTAACTTATCTCCACCCTTAGCAAAAAACTTAATTCCATTATCTGGCATCGGGTTATGGGATGCACTAATCATTACACCAAGATCGGCATTACTTTCTTTTACTAAAAAGGCCACCGCCGGTGTTGGTAATACTCCAACACGGTATACATCAACACCCGCACTTGTTAACCCAGCAACTATTGCCGCTTCAAGAAAATCACCAGAGGCACGAGAATCTTGCCCAACAATCGCTTTTGGTCGATGACCGGCAAATGCGCCAATTTCACCCAAAACATGGGCAGCTGCAATCGCTAAATCAACTGCTAATTCAGCGGTGAGATCAACATTTGCAACACCTCGTACACCGTCGGTGCCGAAGAGGGCCATATTAGATTTTTTAGCGACTAAGTAATTAACGCTTGCTGTATTGAGAACGCTTACGAGCTTTCTTAAGGCCGTACTTCTTGCGTTCAATTACACGTGCATCACGAGATAGGAATCCAGCCTTCTTCAAGGTTGGTCGGTTTGCATCAACATCAATCTCATTTAAGGCACGAGCTACACCAAGACGAAGAGCGCCCGCCTGGCCAGATGTTCCACCACCATTAATGCGAGCAAAAACATCGTAAGTACCTTCAGCGCCAACAGTCTTAAATGGCTCAGCAACAGATTGTTGGTGAACTTTGTTTGGGAAATAAACCTCAAGTGGTTTGCCATTTACAACCCAGCGACCAGATCCTGGTACTAGACGAACTCGGGCAACTGCTTCCTTGCGACGACCAACACCACCACCGGGAGCAGTAATTGCTTTGCGGTTAGTTGCAGGGGCTGGGGTGCTAGAGGAATATGAGGTTGGTAGCTCCTCATCAGTTGTATCCAATATCTCGTCTGACATTTTTCTCCTATTTATTTCTTTGAAATCTGGGAAACTTGGTTGAACTCAAAAACCTTTGGGTTTTGAGCAGCATGCGGATGATCGCTACCGGCATAGACCTTTAACTTAGTTGCAGCTGATCGGCCTACTGAGTTCTTTGGCAACATTCCCTTGATTGCTTTTTCAACCGCGCGAGTTGGGAATTTTTCAAATAAATCTGAGTAAACAGTTGAGGTCATGCCACCTGGATAACCAGAGTGTTGATGAGCAAACTTTTGTGAACTCTTTGAGCCAGTAAGCGCCACCTTGTCAGCATTAATCACAATAACAAAATCACCCATGTCCATGTGAGGGGCAAAAGTTGTTTTGTGTTTTCCTCGCAAAAGATTTGCTGCGTGAGTAGCAAGACGTCCGAGCACTACATCTTGAGCATCAATGAGATACCAACTACGGGTGATCTCACCAGCTTTAGGTGTAAATGTGCGCACGAGCATCTGCCTTTCTTTATGTTAAGGATTGTCCCAATTGGGTCATTTCCAGAGGCCAAAGATTACCTTCAGGTGTGGGATAAGGTCAAAACCGCATTCTGACCCCGCTTAGAAATCAGCCCTCATCCTCTTGCTCTGCCAGATTTGGCTGATAACTGTTGTAATGAGCCAAATACTGATCAATAGGTGGAAACTCAACCTTGGTCAAACTCAATCCTTTTGCTGGAAAAACATAACTATCAGAAATTCTTACCTTATCCTGCAGAGTTTTTAGCAACCACTCTGGCTTAAATCTTCCTTCACCAACACAAACCGCTGCTCCTACTAAATTTCTAACCATGTTATAGCCAAATGAGTTTGCACTTATCTCACCAATCACCACGCCATTTTCATCCCGGTGCCAGGTGAATCTAAGCAATTTCTTAATAGTGCTAGTTCCTGGACGATGTTTACAAAATGCAAAAAAGTCATGCTCACCTATTAACAAATTACAAGCTTGATTCATTAGATCAAGATCTAACTCCCTGAACCACTCGGCACTGTCGTGACGATCTAGTGGCGCAGTTACCTTTCCACCATCAATAATTTTGTACTCATAACTTCTGCTAACTGGGCCAAATCTGGCATGAAAATTGGCTGGAGCCCAGATTGCTGCCAACACTCGAACATCCTTCTTGAGCAGTTGATTTAGCCTAAAAGCTAAGTTTTCTACCTCAATATTCTCTGGCAGATCAACATGTAAAACTTGATGTTTAGCATGCACACCCGCATCGGTTCGACCAGCGACAATTGTAAAAACCTCACTGCGAGTAAGGGTTGCTAGAGCGGTTTCAAACTCTTCTTGCACAGTTCTTAATCCTGGTTGTTTTGCCCAACCTGAAAAATCACTTCCGTCATAGGTTAAATCAACTCGTAAACGAGAAAACCCACTCTTAACTTCAAGAGTGGGTTTGGTCATAATCTTTTAAAAGTTAGCGCAATTACTCAGCTTTCGCTGCTGCTTTTTTTGCTACCTTTTTTGCAGGAGCACCTGCTTCGACCATCTCAATCACTGCCATAGGTGCGTTGTCACCTTTGCGTGGACCAATCTTGGTAATGCGGGTATAGCCACCATCACGAGACTCAAATCGCTTTGCAATATCTGTGAACAAGGTATGGACAACAGATTTGCTAGAGATTCTTGCCATCACCCGACGACGAGCAGCAAGATCACCTTTTTTAGCATGAGTAATTAATCGCTCAGCTAATGGACGAAGACGTTTTGCCTTTGCTTCAGTTGTGGTCAACTTTCCTTTTTCAAAA
>CAZDKV010000024.1:0-7884 GCA_964506125.1 uncultured Candidatus Nanopelagicus sp. | reverse complement strand
ATCCTCTATTACACCTTCACCCCACTATCAGATCCAGCTGCAATTAGGATCTGGCAGAAAACTCTTTGTGAAGCTTTAAATCTTAAGGGTCGAATCATTGTTTCACCCCATGGCATAAATGGCACCTTGGGTGGAGATATTGATGATTTAAAGAAATATATTAGGCAGACCAGATCATATGACGGCTTTGCCAAGATGAAATTTAAGTGGTCAGATGGAACTGGAAATGATTTTCCAAAGTTAAGTGTCAAGGTAAGGGCTGAGTTGGTCGCCTTTGGAAATCCTGATGAGATTAAAGTTGATAAAAATGGTGTTGTTGGTGGTGGCAAACATCTAAAGCCTGCTCAGGTTGAGGAGTTGGTGGCAAAACGAGGAAGTGATGTGGTCTTCTTTGATGGTCGAAATGCCTTTGAGGCAAAGGTGGGTAGATTTAAAAATGCAGTTATTCCAAATACCTCAACAACTAGAGATTTTGTCGCCGAACTAGATAGTGGCAAGTATGACCATCTAAAGGATAAACCAATAGTGACCTACTGCACCGGAGGAATTAGATGTGAGGTTTTATCCTCGGTAATGAAAACTCGTGGCTTTAAAGAGGTTTATCAAATTGATGGTGGCATCTTCACCTATGGCAAGGAGTTTGGTGATGATGGGCTATGGGAGGGCGCCCTTTATACCTTTGATAACCGAATGTCGATTGAGTTTAGTGATAAGACAAAATCAATTGCTAATTGTGAAAAATGTAATGCCCCAGCTAATCGTTACTACGATTGCCCACAACCGCCATGTAACTCTTTGAATCTGCTCTGCTCAAATTGTGCAAAAACCTTAAATGATGAGATTTGTAAACATCCACAACGTAAATACTCCACTGCGGAGTTAATTGGCTAATAGCTGATTTGCGTGATCTTTTGGATGGTTTATATAACTTTTAAACCACTTTCGAAGATCATAGGCACCACTTTCAGTATGTGTGCCAGATTTTGAAAGATCTTCAACCTCTAATCTCTTAATTATTTCAAGGCAGGCAGCTCTTGATGCTTTAAACAATGCAAGTGATGACTCAATAGGTAGCACCAGGTAACCAAGGGTGGGATTTTGGGCCCATTTATTCTCATCATAACCTTGAATGATGGTGCCTGGCTCGGCAATTAATCTCTTTAGGCGAGCGCAAGATTGTGACTCACTATCAGCTAAATGGTGGATTACCTGTCTGGCATTCCAACCATCACTTTTTGGTTTATCTAAATCAGCGCTATCAAACTTGGCATAGGCTGCTAGAAAAATCTCAGTTGCAGCTTGATACTCACCGGCTAAGGCTTGTAACTCTTCGTTGCTCATCTACCTATCCTATCTACGCAAAAAGCTTCTGATTGCCTTTGAGAGCACAAGGCTTGCCTTGCTTAATCTACTAATGGGTGAGCTACCGATTACCTTCACACTTATCGGCTCTCCAGGGGTAGCAACTGAATATAAGGCAGGTGAGCTCTCATCTAGTGAGTTTGCAATTATCTTCATCTGCGAAACTAGTGAGATGCACCGAACAAACTGAGTTCTAGGTAACTCCTCCGCCTTTGCAATTATCTCCTCAGTAAAGTTATCAGCAGCAAGCCGTAGATCCTTTGCAATATTATCGATCTGTTTATCCCTGCCCTTTGATTCAATTAACTCTAGCTTTTCGGTAATTGCGCTACTAGTTGCTGATAGGGCAAATGCAATTTGTCTATCAATACTCTCTTTTCGATTAGGGTCCAAGGTTGAGTCAAATAAGGTTCTAGCCATACTGCGAATTTGCACCACCATATGTTCAATTGCTACACCTTGTATATATAAAGCCTCAGCTTGATCAACCTCAGCAAGTGGTGACCACTTGGCATATCTTCTAGCCTCAATTGCTTGAGATCTTAAACTTGGTATCTCCTCCACCAATAATCTTGCCTTGGCCAACCAAGCACCCGCCTGCTTTTGCGAAAATCCACCAGCTACTCCCTCTGCCATCTCACTAATTAATTCAGCACCACGTTTGCCCAGCCTTGAGATTTGATTAACAGTTCGCCCAGCTGGGGTATTTGCATGGGAGAAATATGAAAAAACTATCGCAACCGCCGCGCCAATTAAGGTGGAAATTAATCTATGTTCTGCGGTAGAGCCTGAGATTCCTGGGCCAATAACAATTAATGCAGTAACAGGCACATTTACCGAGGCCACCTCACCAAGCCGCAATCCCCTAGCTACAACTGAGCAAAGCAGTACTGTCATACCAATCGCAATTGGTCCAAAGGAGAAGTAGTGAACTGTAAGTAGGGCAACCCCAGCGCCAATTGCCGTTCCAACAATCTGCCCTAAACCCTCTCTTACTGATTTATAAAGTGAGATTCGAATACTTAATGCACAAACAATTGCTGCTACTAAGCCACCTTTAAATACTAGGGAATCACCTATTAACCAGGCTGTGGTTGAGGCAAGGGATGCAACAACAATCTGTCTAACCCAAGTCCTACGATTGGTAAAGAGTTTAATAAACCAGATTAAAAAACCTTTCACGGACGAAACTTAATTTTTTTAGCATTCATCAAAACTTTTAATCTGGCAACAGCGCTCTTGCCCATGCCATGTAAATTCTCTAATTCAGTTTGTGAGATCTTTCGCAGATCTGAAACTTTATATAACCGAGCATCTACTAAGGCGCGTCTTGCGGGGGCAGCGATCTTGTACTCTCGCCACTCTTGATCTAATTTCTCATATCTATCAAGCTCACTTTGTGAGATATCACAATTTGAATTTGGGGTTTTGTTTTTCTTCTTCATGGCTAGATTCTACAACTTCACCTGCGCTTCTTTTTGACCATTATCTGAACCATCCGCTGTGTCATCAATTTGCGTACTAATGTTTTTGGTAATGGCGTATCAAAGTGCAGCGCACTTTTCGTTTGCTTATATTTGACTAAATCAGTCTTCAAAGCAGCCAGTACCGAGCCACTAAAAGGATAAAAAGAGCAACCAGTTTTTCGTGCAGCAATTCCACAAACTACATCGCCATCTAATTTAAAGGCTGGAATTCCATATGAAATGCCCTGCTTTAAAGATGGCTCTACCTCTAAGATGATTTTGCGCATTTGCTTCAGCAGTGTTCGCTCTGGCTCTACCTGCGCTGAGATATAGGCATCAACATCTTTCTTGGACATGCCAATATCCTATTTACTAATTGAGTTAAATACTCAGATTTCGATACATTGGAAGATACAGCTGGCCGGGTTTTGATCTGCTCGGAATTGGTTTACCACCTGCAATGAAACCCAACTTAAGGTAGGCGGCAATGGCACGTTTGTTTTCTGGCCATACACCTAATCCTTGCTTGAGCCATTTGTTTTCAAGACAGAATTTATCTATCTCACTTAACATCAAAGCTGTTACACCCTGCCCGCGAAATGATTGCTCAATCCACCAGCCAAAAATCCAACAATCACTACCCCGATCCTCAGTAGCTTTTTCAACTCCGATCAAACCAATATCAACACCATCTATAGAGGTAAAAAACCAATTTGAGCCCGCCAGTAATTGTTGCCAAAAGGTAATTGGTTTTTCTTTATCAACCTCATACTCAGCTCCATATGCATAAGGAGCATCCTTTAATGCTGCCAGGCGCAGGGTGCGAAGTCGCTCTGCCTCAGTAGCCGCTGCTTGTGCCAGCTTGATATGCACTAGAGTAATTAACGGCTAAATAATCGAGTAAACAAATTTGGTTTTTTAGGATCATCACCATGACCTTGGCATCGATCAGCTTTTGCCACATTAGCAAGTGCTTGTTCAATATGCTGACCACAACCAGACCAGGTTGGTTTTTGGCACTTTCTACAAATTACTTGATCACACAATTTAATCACTCCTTTTGATCACCTTAAGAGTTAAATTACTTAGATAGCAAAACAATACACCGCCCCAGTTCTAATTAAGGATTGCCCAGCTAATTCTCTACGAGGTAGGCTTGCACCATGAGTATCAAGATTCGCCCCATCACCCAATCTGATAAGCCCCGCTGGCTTGAGTTATTTAAAGAGTACATAGTTTTCTACAAATCAAAGTTATCTGATGAGCAGTATGAATTAACGTGGAATCGAATTAACTCTGAGTTTAATATAAATGGTTTGCTGGCAGAAAAAGATGGCCAAGTTGTTGGATTTACCCATTACATATTTCGCCCATCAACTTGGGCGGTTGAGGATTTTTGTTATTTAGAGGATCTTTATGTGGATCCAAAGGTTAGAGGTGGTGGGGTTGGCAGAGCACTGATTAAAGCGGTTGAAGAGATTGCAATTGCTAAGGGCTCAAAGCGACTTTATTGGACTACCGCACCTGATAACGAGACAGCTCGAAAGCTTTATGACAAGGTTGCAATTAGTGACCGAGTTCAATACAAGATATTTCTAAATCAATAACTTAATCCTAGGAGTGGCTACTCCTGCCCTCTTTTGTGACTATCAGGGTACCTAATGCAGCAAGTGCCATGCCAATTAAGCCAATGCTGTTTATTCGCTCGCCAAAAAACAGGTAAGCCTGAATAGCGGTCAAGGGTGGAACCAAGTAATACAAACTTGAAACTGATGAGGCACTTCCCTTACGCAATAAGTAAAAGAGAAGGAAGATTGATCCAATTGAAAGGGCAATCACAATCCAAGCCAGGGCTAGAATAAATTCCAAAGTTATATCAACCGTTAATGGCTCAAAAATGATTGAGGCTATGGCAAAGATAATTGTGGCTGCTGTAAATTGAACAGCGGTACCTGCCAAAAATGGAATTTCAGAGCCACCCCTCTTTTGAATCAGATATCCAGCAGTAGTGCCAAATAAGGCCAAAACACAGGCGGTAATTCCGGCAGCTGAAAAGCCGAATGAAAGATCTCCCTCAAATAATTTTGGTATTAGCAAGAAGGTTACGCCAATAAATCCAAGTAAGAGCCCAAAGATTTGTTTGTAACTTAACCTCTCTTTTAATAATGGAATAGCAATCGCTGAGACTAAGATTGGTTGCAAGCTAACAATCACCGCAGTAATTCCTGCTGGAATATCTATAAATATCGCATAGAAAACACCACCGATATAGATCACATGTAAAAAGACACTTACCAAGATAGATTGCTTTATTTGTGGCCAGCTTATGCGCAAGGATTCACCAATTGCCTTAGCTATTGCTACCAAGATTAGGGTTGCAAAGAGGTATCGAATCGTTAAGAAGACAAATGGTTCGGCGTAGGGAAGGATGTACTTTGCGCCAATAAAACCAGTGCTCCACAACAGTACAAATATGATCGGTGCAAAGCTTTTTATCTTGCCCACTGTTTAAGGCTAAAGGGTGGGCTTGGCATAGCAAAATTACACACGGTGAGAGTGTTATCCTTACACCCTGACACTGTGGTCGAGATCAAAAACTGTTAATTAAGAGTTGGGGTTAAAGAAAATGGATTCTGCACAATTAGCTCAAATGAAAAGTGGTAAGGGCTTTATTGCAGCCCTTGATCAAAGTGGTGGCTCAACCCCTAAGGCCCTGTCCCTGTATGGAATTGAACCTGGAAGCTACTCAGGCGATGAAGCAATGTTTGATTTAGTTCATCAAATGCGCACTCGAATCATTAAATCACCCGCCTTCACATCTGAGCGGGTAATTGGTGTGATCTTGTTTGAAATGACTATGGATCGCATGATTGATGGAATGGGAAGTGCTGAGTATTTGTGGCAGAAAAAAAAGGTAGTGCCATTTCTTAAGGTAGATAATGGTTTAGCTGATGAAAAAGATGGCGCTCAGGTTATGAAGCCAATTCCTGAGTTAGATAAGAGGTTAACAAGTGCACTTTCTCATGGTGTCTTTGGAACCAAAATGAGATCGGTGATTAAGCAAGCAAATGCAGCAGGGGTTACTGCTGTTGTGGATCAACAGTTTGAGATCGGCAAACAGATCTGTGCCAAGGGCTTGGTACCAATAATTGAGCCAGAGGTTGATATCAAATGTCCTGATAAGGCAGCAGCTGAGGAGTTACTACTTGCAGCCCTTACCAAGCAATTAGATAAATTGAGTCCGGCTGAAAATGTAATGCTTAAGTTGACCCTGCCAGAAAAAGCTGGGCTTTACTCACAGTTAGCCGATCATCCACGGGTGGTCAGAGTTGTGGCACTCTCAGGTGGCTACACCAGAGATCATGCCAATGAGGTATTAGCTAAAAATCCTAAGTTAATTGCCAGCTTCTCCCGTGCCTTAACTGAGGGTTTAACTGCGCAACAAAGTGATTCTGAGTTTGATGCCAAGTTGGATCAAGCAATCGCAGCAATCTATAAAGCCTCAGTTAAGTAATAATTACCTTCCCCATCTTCTACTCTTTAAGTAGGGTTAGATCATCTTCGGTGATTATTAGTAGGGGGTTTTGTGGCCGCCACGATAGTTGAGACCGCACCATTAGTGCTTAATGTCGGTGTAGTACTACTGGCTGCAGCCACAATGGGTTTTATTGCCCGTAAATTAGGGCTACCAGCAGTCTTTGGTTACATATTTACCGGATTACTAGTATCACCCTTCACCCCCGGCTTTGTTGCCGATAACAATCAATTAGCCCTGCTGGCCGATATTGGTGTGGTCCTATTGTTGTTTGAGGTTGGTATTGAGATTGATTTAAAGAGAATGAGCAGAGAAAATCGCTCAATTCTTTGGGGGGCTCCTACTCAGGTTGCAATTGGTTTACTCATCGGCACCCCAGTCTTTTTATACCTTGATATGCCGATTTTTGGCGCACTTTTGCTATCACTTTCAATTGCGATCTCTTCAAGTGTGGTGATTGTCAATATCACTAGAAGTCCAAGACGAACGATTAATTCAGCTACTGAAGATGCAATGCTTGGTTGGGCAATTATGCAAGATATTGTGGGCGTTAGTGCTGCTGTAATTATCTTGACAGCCTTTGGCGAGAGTGAAAAATCATTGCCGTTGGCTATTGGTGGACTTATTGGTTTTATCTTGCTTGCCTATGCCAGCTCAAAACTATTACCAAAACTTTTACAAATGGTCAGGTGGGAGAGGGATCTGTTTCTGATTTACTCAGTCTCTGTTGGGCTGGTGCTAGCTGCGTTAGGAACAGTGGTCTTTGGAATTCCAATGGCCTTAGCAGCATTTATCGCTGGCCTATCAATAAATCAAAGCCAAGATACCGATGAGGTTCGAAAAGCCATCCTGCCATTTAGGGATCTATTTGCGGTGCTATTTTTTGTGGTAATTGGAACCTTGATTCAGCCAAGCAAATTATCAGAGGCCTGGCCTTTTGCTCTCCTATTTTTGCTACTTGTTGTTGTTTCAAAGACAATTCCTACCGCTTTCCTTGTAAGGATAGGAAAATTAGGTGTTCAAAAAATTCAATTTGGAGTTGGAATCAGCCAGATTGGTGAGTTTTCCTTCGTATTAGGAAGTATTGCATTTGCCCAAGATGCGATTACTGAGGCTCAATACACTGGATTGTTAGTGGCTGTGGTGATTTCAATTGTTGCATCAAGTTTATTGGTAAGAAAAGTTGGTAATAAAACAACTAGAAATTTGTAAAGAAATCTACAGTAACGCGCGCAACTCTACTTTTCGATTACAGGCTAATGAGCCGGCAAAAGCTAAACTCTTGGCAACCTCATAATCATCAGCCTCAATTAGCCAAAAGCCGGAAAAGTTTTCAGCTGCTGAAAATAATGGTTTACCAGTATCAATATTGGCATTTTTGCGATTATCAATAACCCTAGCAGAGCCAATTGCTGCTAATCCACCAGCAAAAATCCATTGATTATTTATTTTAAGTTTCTCATTAAAGGCATCAATTGCCACAATCTCTTCAGCTGTTGCAGATCCGGTTAGATCATCAAT
>CAZDKV010000023.1:0-8219 GCA_964506125.1 uncultured Candidatus Nanopelagicus sp. | reverse complement strand
TTTTGCGGCCCCTGCCCCAGGCAGGTATCACAGCAGATCGATTCATCAAAGTGAGCTGCGCGGATTGAATATTGAAAACACCGGCAGTATCCAAGCCGGTCAAAGCCCTAACTCCCACTCTGGAGTTGCCTCTGCTATCGCTAACCAAAAGATTATTGCTTTTAGAGGTCTTGATAAACCGCAGCTTGTTCAATACAGGTATCAATTCAACAGAAAAGCCGTTTGGATTAATCTTATTCTTTTGGTTACAGGCACTCTGCTTTTGATTATTCATAGTTAGGCAACCTCACCACGAGGCTTCAACTCACGGGCATTTTCTTTATCTTTTTTGGAAAGTCTGCGCCTCTGACGAGGATCAAAAGCATCTCTCAAACCATCACCAATAAAGTTAACACAAAGTGCGATAGCGATAATAAATAAGCCCGGATACCAAAATAACCACGGTCTGGTGGTGAAGGCATCTTGGTAGTTTGAGATTAAAAGTCCTAAAGAAACATCTGGTGATGTAACACCAAATCCTAAGAAACTCAGTGCAGTCTCAAGCAAAATCGCACCTGACATTAACAATGTAACTGAGACGATAATTACGCCAATTGCATTAGGCAAAATATGCTTAAAGATGATTCGCCGATTTGTAGCACCAGCTACACGTGCTGCGTCAACAAACTCTCGCTCCCGAAGGGATAAAAATTCACCTCTAACCAAACGGGATAATCCGGTCCACGAAAACAGTCCTAGGAGTAATGCAAGGAAGGCAGCTCCTTTGTTGCCGAAATGAAATCCAATTACTGATCCGATAATAATCACTGGAATTGTGATGATAAAGTCAACCAAACGCATTAAAAGCGCATCAGCCCATCCTCGGAAAAATCCTGCTAACGCACCAACAATTGTTCCAATTGTGGTTGCAATCAATCCAATAATGAACATAACCAAAATTGATCTCTGCGCACCACGCATAACCAATGCAAGGTAATCGCTACCAATGTTGTCTTGGCCAAATGGATGTTTACCTAATTTAATGCCATCGCCATCTACAAAAGGCACAACATCAAGTGTTGGGCAACCAAAGGTTCCCTCTGGACAGCCCTCTGATAACAGCTCAGGTGTATCTTCAAATCCAAAACGCCACCAGCCAGGAATAGTAAATCTTGGGTTGCGTGGATCCCCGATCCGCCAGTCAAGGGCGGTAAAGACAATTGCTACCAATGTAGTAAAGAAAACCAATGCCACCATGGCAGCACGGTGGCGCACAAAGCGCCTTAAAATTATTTGGCCCTGACTTAGCCCTTCAGTTTCCTTGTTAAAAATTGCATTTTCATTAGCGTCAAGCACTTCTTCCCCGGTGTTTAAACCTTTATTTGATTTGCGGGCCATTATTTTCCAGCTCCTACTCTGATACGAGGATCAAGAACTGAGTAAAGAAGATCAGCTATCAAATTAGCCAAAATAGCTAGAGTTGATAGAAACAAAATTACGCCCATTAATAAGTTCAAATCAAAAGTGACTATTGCTTTATTAAACAAGGTTCCCATTCCATACCATCCAAAAACCTGCTCGGTGATAATTGCACCGCCCACGATGGAGACAATATCGGTAACCATAATTGTAGTAATTGGAATCATGGTATTTCGGAAAGCATGGCGCATAATTACGGTCCGCTCAGTTAAACCTTTTGCACGGGCAGTTCTAATGTAATCTTGGTTTAAAACTTCCAGCAAGGTGCCACGTGAGAATCTGATATATCCGGCAAATGATATTAATGTCAGTGCAATAGTTGGCAAAATCATATGCAGCACAATGTCGAGGAATCTAACCCAAAAAGGGACCTCGATTAACCAGGCTGTGCTCTGACCAAAAGTAGAAATTGGGCGATAATTAATATCATCGCTCTGAATATAAGGTTGCCAAGCCTGCATTAGCTTATCTACAACAATTAGTATGCCAATAATCACCACCGAAATAATGTTGGTTCGAATGATTGGTCCTCTATCAATTCGAGAAAATATAATTGATCCAAGTAAAGCAACTCCAATTAAAATTATAAACATCAGTAATAAACCGACACGAGGTCGGCTTGAATCAAGCAAAATTTGTGCAGGGAAATAAAAAATAGATGCAACAACAGCGCAGAACAATGCACTTTTTACTACCGACCTATTTTCCAACCCAACTGAGAGATAGGTAATTCCGAAGGCAATACCAACGGCGGCAAGTAAAATAACAACTGGGCCGAGAGTTGGATTTAAGAACCATTTGGTTGCACTGATCACGGACAGGAATAGAGAATTTACGACAAAAACTCCACTAAAGATAAGTAATATTCTTTTTCTTGTTCCACTAAAAATTGCCGCCCAAAAAAATCCAACAGCAATACTGGCAAAAATTATTGCTGGTACCGAGATCTGTGCTGATATGAGAAAATCATTAAAATCAATTGCCAAAAATTGCTTTAACAAAACTGCTACCCAGAATATTGGCAATGAGTAAAGCAGGAAGGCAAAAAAGGTCATTGAGTAATCAAATCTTGAGTATTGACGCAGAGCTGAGGTAATTCCCAATCCAATTCCTAGCACTATTGCAACAATTGTTGCTACAAATACCAATCTAACTGTGATTGGAAGTGCGCCAACAATCTCAGAGATGACTGGCTGGTTCTCTCTAGTTTGGCCAAAATCTGCTCTGCCGACGAATACACCTAACACTCCTCGAAGCCATATGAAGTATCTGACTGGAGGTGGCAAATCCAAGCGTAGCTCTCGAGTTAAATTGATGATCAACTGCTCACGATTTGGTGCTGTGCTTGTCCGAAGATCTTCTAGAGGATCTGATGAGATAGCAGCTAGGTTGTAAACGATAAAACTAGATCCAAAAAGAATCATTACTAGAGCGCCAAGGCGACGTACTACATATGCAAGCATATATATCTCAACCTTCTAGTAATTAAAATGAATAATATGTTAAGTGGCGTTCAAATTACTTTGAACGCCACTTAATTTACCTCTTATAACTACTTATTACTAAGCAATTACCTCTTAAGACCTTAAGTCTTAGTTGGTATATCTCCACTCCCAGTAGTTGTGAACTATCTGCGGTGCTAGCGGTCCTGGCTTGATGTTCTGTAGTTTGCCATTTACGCCAACTAGCTCTGGGAATTGAACAATTGGAAGAGTTACAGAGTTATTCATTAACTCCTTTTCAATAATTATATATTGATCCAATTTTTGCTTTGGAGTTAACAAAGTAGAGCCAAGCTTCTTCTCTGCAGCATCGATCTTGGCATTTGAATGTCCAAGATAGTTTGATTCACAAACTGTGCAATAGAGAGAGGCCATACCCTTTTGGTCAAGAGCTCCCTTACCAAATGCGAAGTGTTGAGCATCCCAGCCGCTGTCGGCTAACTTAGATGACCAGCCCTGTACTCCTGGAGCGTTAATTTCAAATCCGGCACGCTTGCCAGCAGGCACCACCAATTTCATGATGTCAGCTCGACGAGTGTTGCTTGGATTACCCCAAAGAAGGTTTACCTTCACATCAGTTGCTGAGTGCTTACGCACTAATGCAAGTGCTGCGGCTTCACGACTTGCCTGTGTACCTTGGGTGAATTTAGAGACACCACTTGCTGCAGTGATCTCTTTGAACCCAGGCTCGCTTGGAAATACTAAAGGTGAATCCAAACGTATTGAACCAGGATTAAGTGGCTTGAAGATCTTTTCAACGATCTCATCTCTTGGGTACATCATTAAAAATGCTGTACGCAAATCCTTTGCCTTTTGGCTATCGCCGGCAAATGGACCGTTGTATTCCACGGTTGCACCTTGTGCCTTATCAATTCTTAGGTCAATGTGCTCGAAGAATGAGCTACTTCCACCCACAACTTTGGCGGTTGGAATCGCCTTCAACAGTGCTACTGAGTCAGCAGTTGGTTGCCCAGCGTAGATATCAATCTCCTGGTTTCGCAAAGCCTGAGCTGCTGCAGTTGCATTATCAATGATCCTAAATTGGATGTTCTTGATGCCGTTGGTCTTTGGACCGGAAGGATTTGTCTTATGTCTTGGGTTTTCGACCAAAGTAATTGTGCCATTTGGAACAACTGACTTAAGGATATAAGCACCATTACCCACTAGAAGTAGTGGATTAGTTTGGGCGTTAACTTCCTTGATGTTGTAGTCATTTGACCACACCTTGCCCATAGCTGCCATAAGCTTCTTGTCATATGAGTAGAAGGCTTTTTCAAACTTAGCCTTTGCAGCAAGGTTTGCTGCAGCACTTTGTAGAGACTTCTTACCCTCTGCCATGTGAACAAGAGCATGTACTGGAGATGGTCCAGGGGCGTTGATCTCCCAATCTGGAATCGCTGAATCATACTCAATTGTCAATGACATCTTATCTGCAGAAAGTGTTGGCAGATAAACATGGTGGGTGTCATAAACTCCACCGTAGCCACCTGAGTTAAATCCAGGGGCAACATCTGCATCCTTAGGATCTCCTAAGCCTGCACCCAGTGAGTATGAGCTTGAGCTAAGTACGTGTGAAAGTAATAGATCAACTGCGGTAATTGGTGTGCCATCTGACCAGACTTTGCCTGGATTTACTGTATAGCGCACTCTAAATGGTTTTTGACTTACGATCTGATAATTTCCAAAAGTTGGATTCTTTACAAGTTTTGGAGATGCGTCATACCAATAGAAGCCAAAGCTTTGTAGATAATTCACATCGGTATTAATTGTTAAATTCATTTCCGACACTGATGGGTTTAAGCCAGTCAGTGCGTTGCTGGTAACGATTACAACTGTGGAACGGGTTGCTGCGTTAGCTGGTACCAATGCACCAGCAACTAGGCCCGCTGCCGCAGTGGCAACTAGCGCTACCTTGGATAAGCGATTTAATTTCATTTACTCTCCTAGGTTTAGGTCAAGAGAATTTCATATGAGAAGTCGACTAATCCCACATCAAATTCCTTGAATTGTGGTGAATTCTGCCCTACCAATCAGCCTCTCCACAACCCCACCAAGGGGTGAGGGCTACCTGCCAGTGGCTCGGGCTGCTTCAATCTTTGCTGTGGTTAATCTGGGAGCGGCAAAGAAAAATAACAGCAGGCCAGCTGCTGCCACTAAAAAGTATGGCAACCGCAGGGCAAACTGGCGATCTGCGCCTAACTCCACAATATCTACTAACGCACCGCCAATTAAGGTTCCGATTGGCAAACTTCCCCAAGCAAAAAAACGATAGACACTATTTACTCTGCCCAGTAGATGGCTAGGAATTATGGATTGACGTAACGAAACTGTTATAACATTCCAAAGAACGGCAAAGCAGGTTCCAATAGCAGTAAGTGCCCAAAAGACCTGCCAGGATGAGTTTAAGCCGATAATTAAGCTAATTACTGGGGCGCTAAGTAAGGTCAGATAAAGCGATGGCCCACTACCTAATTTCGCTGAAATCTTAGGACCCAGAACTCCACCAATTGTTCCACCAACAGCTCCTGCTGTGCCCAAGATTGCAAAGATAAAGACTGAGGTATTTAAGATCTCTTGCGCAAACAAAATAAATGTTGCAGCAGTAATTGCACCCAATGCATTTAAACTTCCTAAAATTATTGCCATTGGGCGAAGTAGTTCATGTCTCCAAAGCCAGGTAAAACCCTCTTTAATCTCAGCTTTAAAGTTAGGAGATTTTTTCTCATCAATAACCTTTACTGGCCGTGCTGTGGTTGCCAAAGTTGCAATCAAAGCAGCAGAGACAAAAAAGGTAGCGGCATCAAAATAAAATGGCAGAAAAACTAGAAGGCCAATTAAGAAACTACCTAAGGGTGGTCCAATAAAGCTGTTGGTAATAAATTCAAGAGACCAAAGCTTGCCATTGGCATTCTCAAGTTGATCTGCCTCAACAACATCTGGCATTAAGGTTTGCGCTGAGTTATCTCGTAGTACCTCTGCGCAGCCAAAAAGAAGTGCAGTCACAATCAACACGGTGTATAAAAACCAATTTGTTGCAAGATCTATACCGCTACCTACAGTATCTAGCGCAGGCAGATTATCAACCTCAAATGTCACCGCAACTGCAACAAGTAAGGCAAGGGCGGCCCTAGTGATATCCATGGCGATGATAATTTTTCTACGATCAAATCGATCGGTAATTACTCCTGCTGGCAGGGTAAAAACCAACCAAGGTAGCCGACTAGCAACAGCAACGGAGGCAATTAAAAGTGGTGATCTGGTTACCGCAGAGGCTAGCCAAGGGTATGCCACCTGAGAGATGCCATCTCCTAAATTGCTCACACCATGGGCAAACCAAAGCCGCCAATAATTCTTACCCAAGGGTTTGGTATTGCTCTTTTTCCCCTTTTTAAACATCAGATCAGCCTACTAGATTGACTTAAGTTTAATTCTTATCAACTGTTGTCGTTGCACCCAGAGTTAACATGAATTTAAGTGAGTAGATGGCAATCGCTGTGGCGATAGCGCCACCAACATAAAGTGGGGTTCGCAGATCAATTGTTGCCAGCACTCCACCAAGCACAGATCCAATTGGCATCATCCCCCAAACTAAGGTGCGGCGGGTGCCATGGATTCGGCCATAGATCTCATTAGGAATAACACTTTGATAGGTAGACATCAACAATATGTTCCATTGTGAGATGGTAAATGCCATAACTGCTGATAATCCAACAAACAAATAGATGTTTGGTGAAAATCCCTGGAGTAAGAGCAAAAAGGAACTAGAGAAAATACCAAAGGTCATAACGGGTGCTCTGCCAAATCTCTTTGATGCTTGGGGTGCAACAACTGCCCCAATTAAGCCACCAACGCCTTGGATTGTTAACACTAAGCCAAATAATGGCTCAGGTAGATCAAGCTCGCGAACCATAAAGAGCACAATTGTTGCTGTTCCCATTGAGTAGCAGACGCCAATAAGGGAGGTGGTTAAGACCAATCTCCTAAGTAATTTGTGGTTAAACAAATATGAGATACCAAATCTCATATCCGCTACAAAATGCTTTTTTTCACTCTCCTTCCTCTCATTTCTAACATCTTGCAGAAAATGAATTGGCATTGAGAGGGCTAAAAATGCTGCAACTAGGTAACCAACGCTGTTGAAGAAAAATGGGATATAGATAGCTAGTGCGTAAAGGAAGCCACTTAATGGTGCGCCGATAAAGCCCTGCACCACAGTCTCAGATATTTGCAATCTGGAGTTGGCCTTTTCAAATTGCTTCTCCTCCAAGATTTGTGGAATTAAAGATTGCGCGGTGGTATCAGAGGCCACCTCACAGCTTCCAATGATGAATGCTGCCAATATCAACAGGTAAATATTTACTAAATCTGCAGCAATTGTGAAGGCAAGAAGGCCAACTATCCCACTTCTTAGCAAATTTGTGCCAGCTAAAATATATCTTCGATCCAATCTATCTACTAAGGTGCCAATTGGAATAGCAAATAACAGCCAGGGCAACATCGCCATTGCGCCTAGTAATGAGATCAAAACGGTGTTGTCAGTTAAGGTAATTGCCAAAAGCGGAGCGGCAGCGAGCAGCACACCATCTGCTAAATTTGAAACTAAGCTAGCAGACCATAACCGGTTAAATGCTTTACTCACCAGGTAACCCTACCCTCACCGATCATGGATTTCTAAAAAATAAAGGCGGGGCAGCAAAAAAAATATAGCCAAGTGCTATTTTTTGCCTGCCACCTTAAATAAAAGCAAACTAAGTAATGCACTAACGATTGATGCAACAATGACTGAAAAAACTGCCAAATCCTGGGTAGCAGGATCTGAGAAGGCTAGATTTGCAATAAATATTGCAACTGTGAAACCAATTCCAGCTGCACTTCCCGTTGCTAATAGATCAATACTTTTTGCATCTTGTGGGTATTGACCTAACTTAATTTTTCTGGCAATTACGACTGAGAGTAAAACACCAATTGGCTTGCCTAATACCAATCCAGCAAAAATACCCCAGGCAATTGGGGAGGAGATTGCATCGGTAATTGATTGATTACTAATTACAACTCCGGTATTGGCAAAGGCAAAGAGTGGAATAATTACAAAGCTACTCCATGGATGAAGCTTCTTCTCTAACCACTCAATTACAGAGATTTGACCATCATCGGCATCGGTAAGTTTTGGATTGATCTTTGGGATATTTGGCGTCATCAAACCTAAAATTACCCCCGCCAAAGTTGGGTGCACACCACTTTTATAGAGGCAGTACCAAA
>CAZDKV010000022.1:0-9578 GCA_964506125.1 uncultured Candidatus Nanopelagicus sp. | reverse complement strand
AAAAGCGGGCGTTAATGAAATTAGATTATCGATTAGCCCCAGTAAAGATTGGCGTTCTGCCCCTATCAAGAAACGCTGATCTATCGCCAAAAGCTAAGGATTTAGCTACTTCTTTGCGCAAGCATTGGAATGTGGATTTTGATGATGCAGGTGCAATTGGTAGACGCTACCGCCGCCAAGATGAGATTGGTACACCATTTTGCATCACAATTGATTTTGAAAGTTTAGAGGATCAAGCAGTAACAATTCGAGAGCGTGACAGTATGGCTCAGTCTCGAATTGCAATTGATCAGGTTCAAAATTATCTTGCTGCAAAATTATTAGGTTGCTAATTGCTAACCAAGGTTAAGCCACTTACCCTGCCAATTTCTAATGGCAGATTTGAAAACAATCAGGTAGTTCTAAGTACACCGGTTGTTCTAGCCCCGATGGCTGGAATAACAAATGCTGCATTTAGAAGATTATGTCGGGAGCAAGGGGCTGGTCTTTTTGTCTCGGAGATGGTTACCGCTCGAGCTTTAATTGAAAGACGGGAGGAAACTTTTCGATTAATTAAGCCAGGTGTTGGTGAGAGCCCAAGATCTATTCAACTCTACGCTGTTGATCCAAATGTATTAGGCAAAGCAGTTGATCTACTAGGTAGTGAGGATTTAGCAGATCACATAGATTTAAATTTTGGTTGTCCAGTTCCTAAAGTTACCCGCCGTGGTGGTGGAGCAGCTTTGCCATTTAAGCGCAAATTGTTTTCAGCAATTGTGGATGCAGCGGTTAAGAGTGCAAGTAAGTATGGAATACCGGTAACGGTAAAGATGCGAGTTGGTATTGACTCAGATCATCAAACCTTTTTAGAGTCAGCAAAATCAGCTGCAGATCTTGGCGTCACATGGGTGGCGCTGCATGCAAGGACTGCTGCTCAGTTATATGAGGGCAGATCTGATTGGAACAAAATTTCCGAGTTAGTTGAACACTTATCAGATACTGATGTGCCAGTACTTGGAAATGGTGATATCTGGTCTGGTGAGGATGCGGTAAATATGATTAATCAAACTGGTTGTGCTGGTGTAGTAGTTGGCAGAGGATGCTTAGGCCGGCCGTGGTTATTTGCTGATTTGGTGAGTGCAATTAATGGTGAAAATAAACGAGTAAATCCAAATCTATTCCAGGTGCGCGAAATAATGATTCGCCACGGTCAATTATTAATTGAGTACTTTGAAAATGAGGATCGGGCGATGCGAGATATTAGAAAGCATATGGCCTGGTATTTAAAGGGTTTTTCAGTACCACGGCAGGTGCGAGCATCCCTTGGTATGGTTGAATCTTTAGAGCAAATGCAGCAGTTGTTATCGCAGGTTGAAGATCAGCCATATCCGCAAGCAGTTGGCGATGGCCCGCGAGGTAGAACTAGCCATGGCCGGGAGGTAAAGCTGCCAGATGGTTGGTTAGATGATCCAGATGAGTTTGCCACTATTTCAATTGATGATGCAATTTCTGGTGGATGAAGTAATTGTTTATCTTTAAATTTATTAGGCGCTTAATATCATTTATTTTGCTTTTGATTATTGTAATTCCGTTATATGTGGCAGGAAGTATTTGGTACTCAGCAAGAAACTCATCCCCAGTTAAATCAGATGTTATTTTGGTAATGGGTGCTGCTCAATTTGATGGTCGACCAAGTGAGGTTTTGCAATCTAGATTGCAGGAGAGCTTAAAAATATATAAAGCTGGCTTAGCTCCTCGAATCTATACCGTGGGCTCTGGCGCACCGGGGGATCGAACCACTGAGGCAGCTGCAAGTAGAGCATGGTTAATTGATAATGGTGTTAAGAAATCAAATATTGCATCAATTGCAAAGGGTCGAGATACCTTAGGAAGCACCCAAGCTTATGTTGAGGCAATGAACAAAGCTAAGTTGAGTTCAGTTGTAATCGTGACAGATCCATACCACTGCTTTCGCTCTGTAAAAATGGCAAAAGATTTAGGTATAGCTGCTTCCTGCGCTCCTGTTGAAACTGGACCTGCAGCAGTTTCAAACTCAGGTTATAAGTATTTAGCACGGGAGACTGGTGCATATCTGGCATATATAACAGTAGGTCGGCTTGGAATTAAGATAAGTGATCGATTAATTTCAACAAATCTATACCATTAAGCCATGGAGTTACTGCCAGTCTTAGATCTTTTATCAACCTTAGTTTTTGCTTTAGTAGGTGCCCGAATTGCTGCTGATAAAGGATTGGATTATGGCGGAATCACCTTTATTGCAGCAGTCGCATCTGTCTCTGGCGGCACATTGCGAAATGTATTTTTAGGATTAAAACCAGTTTGGATAAGTGATCCTTGGATCACTGTGACAGTTTTAAGTGCAGTGGTAACTACTTTAGTCTTTAGAAGAGTAACTAGAATTGGAAAAACCTTGCTAGTTATGGACACTTTTGGTTTGGCAATTGCCACAATCTCTGGCTCATACCTCGCCTTTAAACAAGAGGTCTCATGGCTGGCAGCAATTATTTTAGGTGTAATAACCGCAGTAACTGGTGGATTACTTCGCGATGTTTTGTGCCAGGTGGAACCAGTTCTACTCCATCGAGAAACTATTGGCACATCCTCATTAATGGGTGCAATAACATTTGTAAGCATGTATCAACTAGAAGTTGATCTCACAATCTCTGCCATCGTTGGTGCTGGTATTGTGGTTATTACTCGCATTATTTCAATTTACTTTGATCTACATCTACCTAAATTTAACTCAGGTAAAAAAGCCTAAACTCTAAAGTGCAGTTCTTAAGACTGGCTGCGGCAGATAGGATTACTAAATGGTAATCAGACCAGCAAAAGAGCACCCTGGGTACTCAGATTTTGATCGGGCAAGATTTTTAGATGAGCCGGCAAAACGTGGTGGTCGAACTGAGTTTGCTAGAGATCGCGCACGAATCATTCACTCATTTGCACTTCGCAGATTAGCCGCTAAAACTCAGGTAGCAGTTCCATGGGCAACAGATTTTCCAAGGACAAGACTTTCACACTCACTTGAGTGTGCACAGGTTGGTCGTGAATTAGGAGCTGCCCTGGGTGCTGATCCAGATTTAATGGAAGGGGCATGTCTTGCCCATGACATTGGCCATCCACCATTTGGTCACAATGGTGAAGAAGCACTAAATCTAATTGCGCAATCATGTGGTGGTTTTGAAGGAAATGCTCAGAGTCTTAGATTGCTAATTAGGTTAGAGGCAAAGACAGTTTTGCCAGATGGTAAATCAATTGGTTTGAATCTAACCAGAGCATCATTAGATGCAGCGACTAAGTATCCATGGACTCGTGTGGTGAATGCTAAAAAGTTTGGTGTTTATGAGGATGATCTAGAGATCTTTAATTGGTATCGACAAGGGGTTGACTCAGGCAAAAGCTCAATGGAGGCACAGATTATGGATTGGTCTGATGATATTGCCTATAGCGTTCATGATTTAGAGGACTCATTGGTATCTGGTCAAATTAAATTAGATCAATTAAATGATGACCTTCCAAAGTTGTTTACGGTTGCTAAACAGATGTATTTAGCTGATATCACTGAAGGTGAGATGCAGATTGCCTTAAACTCATTACAAAAATTATCTTGCTGGCCACGTTATTACGATGGTACTCACCGTTCACTTGCCCGGCTCAAAGATCTAGCCAGTCAATTAATTGGCAGATTTGCCCAAGCAGCTGAGGTAGCTACACAGGAAAAGTATGGTGATGGTGATTTAACTAGATATAACGCAAATTTAGTTGTTCCTCGAGCCCAACGAGTTGAGGTAGCACTGCTTAAATCAATGGCTGGACATTATGTAATTAATGCAACTGATTCACAGATTAGGTACGCTGAACAACAAAAAATTCTTACCCAATTAGTTGAAGCAATCTTAGCTAGTGCACCAAACACCTTGGAGAGTTTTTTTCTGCAAGATTGGCAGCGAGCACAAACTGATCAAGCTCGACTTCGGGTAGTAATTGATCAAGTGGCATCTTTAACTGATCCGGGCGCCATCACCCTGCATAATCGCCTTGTTAACAGGGGATAATTTCACTTGTCACTTTTGAAACTAGGATAGGAAGTATGGCCGGCCGGATTAAAGACGAGGATGTTACTTACATCCGAGATCACTCACCGATTGATGATGTGGTTAGTGATTATGTTCAGCTTAAAAATGCTGGTGGCGGTCAGAAAAAAGGATTATGTCCATTCCATGATGAGAAAAGTCCTTCATTTCATGTAACCCCCAGTAAGGGATTTTTCCACTGCTTTGGTTGTCAGGTGGGTGGGGATGTAATTGCATTTATTATGAAGTTAGAGCATCTGACCTTTACTGAAACTGTTGAGCGCTTAGCAGATCGAATTGGTTACACCCTGCGGTATGAAGCAGGTGGTTCAAATTCGGGTCCAACAATTAATCGATCTAGGTTGGTAGCAGCAAATACTGCCGCATCCATCTTCTATCAGGAGCAGTTACAACTTCCTGCTGCTCAACACGGCAGAGACTTCTTAACAAAACGAGGCTTTGATAGAGATGCTGCGAAAAACTTTAATGTTGGTTACGCCCCAGATGAGTGGGATGGCTTGTATAAACATTTAAAGGGAAAAGGTTTTACCGATGAGGAGTTAAATCTTGCTGGCCTAATTAAAGAGGGTAGTAAGGGAATGATTGATCGATATCGCAATCGATTAATTTGGCCAGTTAAAGATATCTCAGGGGATGTGGTGGGATTTGGTGCCAGAAAGCTTGCAAGTGATGAGGTTGATACTGGGCCAAAGTATTTGAACTCACCAGAGACACCAGTTTATAAAAAGAATCAGATTTTATACGGCCTAGATATAGCAAAAAAAGAGATTGCAAAAAATCGCCAGGTAGTAATTGTTGAGGGCTATACCGATGTGATGGCAGCACATTTAGCTGGAGTTACCACCGCAGTTGCTACCTGTGGCACAGCTTTTGGTGATGAACATATTCGGATAATTAGAAGATTATTGATGGATGCAGATGCGTTTAGGGGAGAGGTGATCTTCACCTTTGATGGCGATGCAGCCGGACAAAAAGCTGCCCTTAGAGCATTTGAGGATGATCAAAAATTTGTTGCTCAAACATTTGTCGCAGTTGAGCCAAGCGGCATGGATCCATGTGAGCTGCGACAAGCCCAAGGTGATGATGCAGTTAGAAATTTAGTGGCAAGAAGAGTGCCACTCTTTGAGTTTGCCATTAAATCGGTAATTGCAAATTATGACATCACTGCCGCTGAAGGCAGAGTCAATGCACTTAACCAAGTTGCACCATTGATTGGCAAGATTAGGGATGCCTCATTACGGCCAGAGTATGTCAGGTTACTTGCTGGCTGGCTGGGCATGGAGGTAGATATTGTTTCGGCTGCAGTTAAGAAAAGTGGTGGTGCAACTACTGCTGCAAGTGACAAACGAGTAAATCTAACTGATCCAATTCTAGTTTTAGAGCGTGAGGTATTAAAGGTTAGATTACAACTACCAACCCTGTCTCATAGTTGGGTTGATTTAGAGCCAAATGCATTCTCATTTGCACTCTACAACCAATTACGGATTTTAATTGATAATCAAAGTGAGTTTAATATTCAAGAGTTAATTGAAAAGGCAGATTCTGATGAGATTAAATCTTTAATCACAGAGTTAACGGTGGAGCCGATTAGAACAGATGGTGAGGTGTCTGATCGTTACATCACTAGTATTTTTGCCAGGTTACGAGAGGTCGCACTAAGCAGATCAATCGCCGAGATTAAATCAACACTGCAAAGATTAAATCCAGTAGAAAATGATGCGCAGTATCAGGAGATATTCACTCAATTAGTTGGCATGGAGGCAGCCCGGCGGGTGCAAAAAGAGTTAGCACTAGGGGAGAGTTAAAACTTCAATAAATTAGGCGTAGGTTTGAGTGGCTTTAATTTTTCGCTACTATTTGCCCTCAGCAATCTTTAATTAGATTGATTTTCCCTGATAGCTCAATTGGCAGAGCAGCCGGCTGTTAACCGGCAGGTTCTTGGTTCGAGTCCAAGTCAGGGAGCATGGCGCTCTTTAGAGTTCAGGTCTCACTACCTGACCGTCCAGGATCCCTTGGTGCGGTGGCATCTGCAATTGGATTTGCTGGCGGGGATATTCGTGGCTTAGTTGTATTAAGAAGTGAAAATGGCCGTGGCATTGATGACATCACAATCGCAGTACCAGGCAGTGATCCGACAGATTTAGTTAATGTCTTAACCTCAATTGGTGGGGTTGAGGTAATTTCAATTACCCCAGTTGATTAATACTTAACCTCTTGTAATTGCTTGGCCGATTGTTCTGGCTCTAAATCCATAATAAAAGCACCCATCGCAGACTCAGAACCAGATAGATACTTTAATTTTCCAGGCTGGCGTCTGACTGAAACTATCTGCCAGTGCAATCTCATGCTATCTCGACCAATATTTACTGGTGCTTGATACCAAGAGGCGATGTAAGCCATCTCAATTCCAAATACACCATCTAATCGAGTCAATGCCTCTTTGGCTATTGCCGGAAAAGTTTGTGATTGATTTTCATCTAACTCGCTAATACTTGCCACCCCACGCTTTGGCGCAATATGAATTTCAAATGGATATCTTGCCGCATATGGCACAAAGGCAATCCACTCACTATTTTCACAAATTATTCGCTTCTTATCTTTAACCTCTCGCGCAATTACATCATCTAGTAATACTCGGCCAGTTTTTGCAAGATGAGAGGCAGCAGCTTGCAGCATTTTCTCAACTCGTGGTGGAATAAAGGAGTAGGCGTAGATCTGACCATGAGGATGAGAGAGCGTTACGCCAACCTCCTCGCCTCGATTTTCAAATGGAAATACATACTCAATGTAGGAAAGTTTTGATAACTGTGCATCGCGATCTTTCCAAGCCTCCAACACCGTTCTAATTTGTTGCTGGCTAAGTTGGGCAAAGGTTGAGCCATGATCTTGGGTGTAACAAACAACCTCACAAGCACCTGCAGCATCAGCACTTGGGGTATCAAAGCCAACAATCTCTGGAAGTTTGTAATTACCAGCTGGCTTAGTTAATGCAGGTGAGCGGTTGGTAAAAACTACTACCTCATAATTACTATCTGGAATCTCAGTTAATTTGTCGCCATTTGAAACACATAATGGACAAAGCTCTTTTGGCGGCAGAAATACTCTGTGTTGCCGATGAGATGCAACTGCAACCCACTCATTTACTAATGGATCTAATCTAAGGTGACCAATACCAGGCTGTGCTTTGTCATTGCGTTTATCAACTGCGGTACGTGAAATCTCCTTACTATCGTAATAGTAAATATCTCGTTCATCGGATAATTTTAAATCGGAACGAAAAACTCCACCCGGCAGTTGTTTGGCCATAATGGGTCAAGCGTAGTGCAAAGGTTTAATGCTTTATTTGCTTAGCGCAGCTATCTGTAGGTTTTTTAGTCACCGTAGGCTTTGGGGTTGGTGTCGGTGTTGGTAGATCTGGTCCTTGCATCAGATTGATGGTGAATGGAATTTCATTATCAGCATGAGTCTTTGAAATATCTACATAATTTAAGGTTCCAGCAGTTACGCCAGCAGGAAGTCCTTCAATACTTAATTCCCAACGGCCGCTAGCAGAGCGAACCGGGGTTTGTTTTTTCACCTTTATATTTTTATCAGTTGGCCTAAAAACCACAGTACCGGTGACAACCGGAGTACCAATACTCCTAACCACCTCAATATTTACCACCACAGGTTTATTTGTGTCACTGCTTGCTGCTGAAATCAGATTCATTCTGGTTGGTTCATTTATTGGCATCATGTCAGCTGGCTCTGGTTGCCATCTACCTTTAATCAGTGACATGAATTGATCAGGCGTTCCTCTAAAGACATTTAAATCTAATCTGGCACTTGGCACACCATATTTCTTGCCAATGCCACATGATGAGTACTGCCAAATTTGCCATTGTGAGGAACAGTTTGCTGTGCTCCAGGAGTGAACAAAGCAACCAATATTTGTTCGCTGTCCTGGTTGAGCAATTGGATCAGCTGGATTTATCCCATAGTGAGCAAGCCAAAGTGGATACTGACGCAAAATATCACTGCGCTCCATTGCCATCTCTAAGAATTGTGCATATGAGTAAAGAAATGGTTTACGACCAGTTTTCTCTTCAACTGTTTGTAACCAGGTTTCAGCCCATAGCGTTACTAATTTTCTTGGCATAGTTTTAACACAATTGCTTCCAATTTTTCGCACACAATTTGTCTCTAAATCCAGAGCGACAGGTAGATCCCGCTCGTTATATCCACCTAAGGATGCCAATCGCCAAATTACTTTTTGCGCCTGTGCTTTTGCATCCCGAATTACATAATCTGGATCCTCACTATTTGGTAGATAAGCAAAGTGGTACATACCTGTATACAGGCCGGCGGCTTGAGCAGCATTTCGATCACCGACTAACCACTTCATAGTTGTCTGATCAGCTTTCTCCTGTGAATCAGATCCTTTAATCAATACGAAACGCATGCCAGCATCAAACTTCTTTTTAAAATCAATTGGCAGGTCATTTGGGTGTTGCCACCTGCTGATATCAGAGCCTTGGATTCTGCCGCCCGTTAATCTACTTGTTTCTTCAGTGATGAAAAGAGCGTTGTTATTTGCAAAAGTCTTTGAGTTATCAACTTTAAAATTAGCAACTGTAGAGCGGAATTTTTTCTTTCCAACTAAGGCGATGGCTCGATATTGCCCCTCAGCCTTAATCGCAGTTGCCACTGTGGTGATCCGCCAGGAGCCAACTGCTGATGCAGTGGTTTTAAGCGGAGTATCTTTCCAAGCAATACCATCAAAGCTTTGAATACTTATTTTGGCTTTTGCCGCTGGCTTTACTTGACCATAAAAGGTTACTAATGATTCACCAGCATTAGGTGTGCTTTGCACACTAAAGGAGATCGCAGTTTTTGCCGTTGCACCACTAGCTGACGGTACTAACCCCACGCAAAGTACAAGTGCAATTGCCGCAGCAGTAAACCTTTTCACCGCTCTATTATTGTGGGTGAAATACCAAAAACTGTTTTAATCGCATCATTTAAGGCTTGTGTGTGGGATGGATTACGAGTTTTCTTAAAATCATGAGGGTTTGCAAACTTTTGACTATCAGCAAAATCTAAGGTTAATTGATTATTTTCATAAGAAACTAATCTGGCATCAAAAAATGCTAGCCAGGTAATTCGATCTTTTTCCAGCAACAAATCCAATACTTCATTCCAACGTGATTTGATTTGATTTAGATCCATCTATTTACACTAATAAGCCATAGGCAATTAGCAGTAGTAACAAAATCAAGGCAAACCTCTGCACTAAATTCTTGGTTAAAAAGTTCTTTAAGGCTGGAATGAAAGTCATCAAAAAGACTAAACCACCGGAGAGAATTAAAACTAAGCTTTTAGGCAGATTCTGCTCGCTACCAGTTTGATATCGAAGATTAATCAATCCCATTGCCAAAATTGCATAGGAGCCAAAACGGTAATTGTTTAGTGGATTCATTGCTTTGGGATTCTCAATGAGTGCAT
>CAZDKV010000021.1:0-10300 GCA_964506125.1 uncultured Candidatus Nanopelagicus sp. | reverse complement strand
AAATCATATTTTTTAGCAATCGCATCCAATACCCGCAAACCTTGCGTTACTACCTCAGGACCGATGCCATCTCCTGGAATTGTGGCTAGGTTAAAAGTTTTCACTCACTCACCAGGCTTACAAATCTAACCAGCGCTGCGCCAGTTTCCTTAGCGATTACATCAATTGTCTCCTTTGGAATCGCAGAGTCAACTGTTAATGCCATTAAAGCTTGGCCACCCTCTTGAGTGCGACCAACCTGCATATCTGCAATGTTGATCTGTAACTTGCCAAGGGCATTTCCTACTACTCCAACTACACCAGGTCGATCGGTATATCTAAGGAAGAGCAAATTGTTTGTAAGCTTTAAATCTAAATCTAATTTATCAATTGCCACAATCTTTTGAGTCTGTTTAATTCCCATCAATGTGCCACTTACAAAAACCTGTGTGCCATCAGCACATGCTGCTCTTACTGAGACTAGATTTCGATGATCTGGGCTTTCAGCATCAGTTGAAACAGAAGATGTGAGTGATCGCTCAGCGGCAAGGGCGGGTGCGTTTACATAAGTAACATCCTCAGCACCCATTGCAATCAATGAACCCTTTAAGGCGCTAGTTGCTAAAACGGAGACATCAAAGGCTGAGATCTCACCTCTTACCTCAACATCAATTGATGAAATAACATCATTTGCTAGCGCAGTTGCTACCTGGGCTAATTTTTCAACCAATGGAAGTGCTGGTCGAACTGCTTGATCAATTGCGCCACCTTTAACATTAACCGCATCTGGTACTAACTCACCAGATAATGCTTTTCTTACTGAGATTGCAACTGCAATTCCAGCACGCTCTTGTGCCTCATCAGTTGAGGCCCCAAGGTGTGGGGTGGCAACAACATTATCTAAAGTAAATAGTGGTGAATCTGTGCAAGGTTCAGTAGCAAATACATCAAGGCCAGCGCCGGCAACCTTGCCATCCTTTAACGCCTGATAAAGAGCTGCCTCATCTAGCACGCCACCGCGGGCTGCATTAATAATTCGCACCGTTGGCTTTACCTTCTTTAACGCCTCAGTTCCGATTAGATTTGCTGTCTCTTTAGTCTTTGGTAAATGTATTGTGATGAAATCACTCACTCTTAGTAACTCATCTAACTCAACCAACTTCACATTTAGTTGCGCAGCACGTGCTGGCTGCAAATATGGATCATAGGCAACAACCTCCATGCCAAAAGCTTGCATTCGGGCAGCTACTAACTGACCAATCCGGCCAAAACCAACCACGCCTAATGTCTTTTCAAAAACTTCAGCTCCCGTGTATTTAGATCTTGCCCACTTACCATTTTGTAGCGCAGTGTGAGCAGGTGAGATAAATCTGGCACTTGCCAGCAGTAATCCAATTGCAAGCTCTGCAGCTGAGACAATATTTGAGGTAGGGGCATTTACCACCATTACCCCAGCTGCGGTTGCAGCTGGAATTTCAACATTATCTAAACCAACACCTGCTCTTGCGATTACCTTTAAACCCTTTGCTGCAGCAATTGCCTCAGCATCCATCTTGGTAGCAGAGCGAATTAATACTGCATCTACTCCTTTACTAAGAGCAGCCAGTAACTCTGCGCGATCTGCGCCATTGCAATTGCGCACCTCAAAGTCAGGTCCTAACGCCTCTAATGTGGCTGGACTTAACTCTTCAGCTATTAAAACAACTGGTTTAGCCACGCGCTACATTTCCCTCTTTGTAATCATCATTGTTTGAAGATTTAACCCAAGACATCATCTTGCGAAGATCTCGCCCTACCTGCTCAATTGGATGCGCCTCACCCTTTGCACGAAGGG
The DNA here is from genome assembly GCA_964506125.1 of uncultured Candidatus Nanopelagicus sp. GTDB lineage: Bacteria > Actinomycetota > Actinomycetes > Nanopelagicales > Nanopelagicaceae > Nanopelagicus. The sequence goes on along the minus strand of CAZDKV010000021.1, from coordinate 8,487 downwards.
CTTTAAATTCAGGAGCTCCAGCATCTTGATCATCAATAAATCGCTTTGCAAATGCACCAGATTGCACATCAGCAAGGACTTTCTTCATATTCTCTTTTACGCTTGGATCGATAACTCTTGGACCTGAGATGTAATCACCATACTCTGCTGTGTCTGAGACTGACCAGCGTTGCTTTGCAATTCCACCCTCATACATAAGGTCAACAATTAGTTTTAACTCATGCAAGCACTCAAAGTATGCAACCTCTGGTTGGTATCCAGCCTCAATTAAAGTCTCAAAACCATACATAACTAATTGTGAGGCACCACCGCAAAGAACTGATTGCTCACCAAATAAATCTGTCTCACACTCTTCGGTAAAGGTAGTTAAAATGCCGCCGGCTCGTAATCCACCAATTGCTTTGGCGTAGGAAAGAGTTAGTGGCCAAGCATTGCCAGTTGCATCTTGCTCTACTGCAACGATTACTGGAACACCACGTCCTGCTGAGTACTCTCTTCTTACTAAATGTCCTGGACCCTTTGGTGCAACCATGCAGACATCAATATTGGCTGGTGGCTTGATGTAACCAAATCGGATATTAAATCCGTGACCAAAGAACAAGGCTGCGCCATCTTTAATATTTGGCGCGATTGAATCATTGTAAATATGTCGCTGCACATGATCAGGAGCGAGCAACATAACCACATCAGCACCCTTTACTGCATCGGCAACAGATGCAACCTTTAATCCTTCAGACTCTGCCTTGGCTCGTGATTTTGAACCTTCTGCTAAACCAACCACTACATCAACACCGCTATCTCGCAGGGATAGTGCGTGTGCATGACCTTGGGATCCATAGCCAATTACTGCAACCTTTTTAGATTGAATAATTGCTAGATCTGCATCTTCATCGTGATACATCGTTGCCACTTTGTTTCTCCTTATGTTGGTTGGTTTATTAATTCTGGTAATCAGCAGTTGAACTATTTGGATCTGATTCGTTAGCAGTTCCCATAGTGCTTAATGTGCGGTCAGCCAGCGTCTTGTCGCCACGCTCTAACGCCACTAAACCAGATTGAACTAACTCTCGAATTCCATGTGGTTTTAAATCAGCTAGCAAGCTTTCAATTGCAGTTGATTGACCTACCGCCTCAATCGAGAGTGTGGTGGTTGATTCATCTGCAATAACAGCGTTGTGTTTTTTAACAATCTCTTTTGTAGCGGCCGTATTAGCTACCTTAACTAGCAAAATTTCTCGCTTTAAGGAGTCAGAGTCCTTCATCTCAGAGATTCCAATAACATTTACTAACTTAAACAATTGCGCACTTACCTGATCTAGCGCATGGCCCTCTAGATTTAGCACAATAGTCATTCGAGAGACCTTTGGATTCTCAGTTGGACCAACTGCAAGTGAATCGATGTTGTAGCCACGACGAGAGAACAAGGAAGCAACTCGGGCAAGTACGCCAGGTGAGTTCTCAACTAAAACTGCCAAGGTATGAATCGCCATTACAACTCCTGTGAATCCCAAACTGGCGCCATAGATCTAGCAACAGTTATATCGTCATTTGAAGTTCCAGCAGCCACCATCGGCCAAACCATCGCATCTCGGTGAACATTAAAATCAACCACTACTGGGCGATCATTAATTGCCATCGCAGCCTCAATTGTCTTATCTACATCCCCTGGGCTTTCACAGCGAAGACCAACACATCCCATCGCCTCAGCCAATAATTTGAAATCTGGAATCCGCTTTGAGTGCAGATCTGTATTTGAATAACGTTGGTTATAAAACAAAGTCTGCCATTGGCGAACCATCCCTAAGGACTCATTATTAATTACCGCAACCTTGATTGGAATATTGTTTAACGCACAAGTTACCAACTCTTGATTTGTCATTTGAAAACAACCATCACCATCAATTGCCCATACTGTTGCATCAGGTGCGCCAACCTTTGCACCCATGGCAGCTGGAACTGCATATCCCATAGTTCCCAAGCCACCTGAGTTAAGCCAGGTTCTTGGTTTTTCATACCCAATAAATTGTGATGCCCACATCTGATGTTGGCCAACTCCTGCAGCAAAAATTGTATCTGGGCCTGAGATCTTGCCAATTCTTTCAATTACATATTGTGGTGAGACAGAGCCATCTGCTGGTTTGTCATAACCTAATGGAAACTTTTTTCGCCAACCATAAACCTCATTAAGCCAAGGGGTTAAATCTGGGGCTGATTTTGAGAGCGCTACCTTAGTTGCAGGAACTAATGCCCGCAGCGTATTTTTTAAATCACCGATTAATGCCACATCAGCATGACGATTCTTACCAATCTCAGCTGGATCTATATCGGCATGAATAATCTTTGCATTTGGTGCAAAGGTTGAAAGCTTGCCAGTTACACGATCATCAAATCTTGCACCTAAAGTAATTAATAGATCAGCCTTTTGTAATGCAGTTACCGCAGCTACTGTGCCATGCATTCCAGGCATGCCAAGATGTTGTTGATGTGAATCAGGAAATGCACCACGTGCCATTAAAGTTGTTACAACTGGCGCTCCTGTAACTTGGGCTAATTGCATTAACTCAGCTGCAGCCTCTGCCTTAATTACTCCGCCACCAACATATAACACTGGCTTTTTTGATTGGGCAATCAAAGCTGCGGCATCTCTTACCGCCTCACTCTTTGGCTCCATCACTGGGTTATAACCAGCAAGTGAGACTGTGTGTGGGTAATCAAAGGTGGTCTCTTTTTGCAGCGCATCCTTTGCAATATCAACCAAGACCGCACCTGGTCGACCAGTGCTTGCAATATGAAAGGCTTCAGCAATTGCTCGGGGAATATCCTTTGGATCGGTAATCAAATAATTGTGTTTTGTAACTGGCATAGTAACGCCACGAATATCTGCCTCTTGGAATGCATCGGTACCAATTGCAGCAGATGGCACCTGACCTGTGATGGCAACAATTGGAACTGAATCCATCTGTGCATCAGCAAGTGGTGTTACTAAATTTGTCGCACCAGGACCTGAGGTAGCGATGCAAACACCAACTCGACCAGTTGCTTGGGCATAACCAGTTGCAGCATGACCTGCACCTTGTTCATGTCTAACTAATATGTGTCTAATCTTGGAATCAAAGATTGGATCATAAGCAGGCAGGATCGCCCCTCCTGGAATGCCGAACATAACCTCGACACCAGCGGCCTCAAGTGCGTTAACTAAACTCTGCGCACCATTGATCTTGCTCATCGCTTCCCTTCTTAAGTTGTGCCCATCTAAAGCAAAACCCCTCAGTTTTATCTGAGGGGTGCGAACTAACTTTTTCTAGTTAGCGCGCACGCTCAATAATCACCACGACCACTGATGTGATCACGATTTGTGAGATAAGTGAGCTCTTCTTCATGGGCTTAGTTTCGCAGGTGGTGCATTGGCTAGTCAACTCCTGAGATACCAATCTCAGTATTTGAGCCTAGGCAGATAACAAAAAAGTATTAATCGCAGACCGCACCCTTTGAAGCACTGCCAACTAATTTTGAGTACTTGGCTAATACACCACGTCGGTACTTATGGGTGAGTGGCTTAAAGTTTTTTCTGCGCTGAATCATCTCATCTTCATTAACTAATAAATCTAAGGTTCGTGCCTTCACATCAATTCTTACTCGATCGCCATTTTTTACAAATGCAATTGGACCACCATCCACCGCCTCAGGTGAAACATGGCCAACACATAGACCAGTTGTGCCGCCGGAGAATCTGCCATCGGTTAGTAGCAGAACAGATTTACCAAGTCCGGCACCTTTTATTGCGCCAGTAATCATTAACATCTCACGCATGCCAGGTCCACCTTTTGGACCTTCATATCTAATTACAACAACATCTCCGGCCACAATTGATCCATTTTCCAATGCATCCATTGCAGCTTGCTCTCTTTCAAAAACTTTGGCCGGACCTTCAAATAGATCAACCCCAATACCAGCTGTTTTACAAACTGCACCCTCTGGCGTTAGTGAACCATTAAGAATTGTTATGCCACCGCCAACTGACATTGGATCTTTAACCGCTTTTAGAATCTCACCATCTGGATCTGGCGGTGTTATATCTTTCAAGTTTTCAGCCATTGTTTTGCCGGTAACAGTCAAACAATCACCATGCAAAAGACCGGCATCAAGTAGGGCTCGCAGAATTACTGGAATTCCTCCAACCTTATCCACATCAGTCATTACATACTTACCGAATGGTTTTAAATCACCAAGTAGTGGCACCTTTGCGCCAACTCGCTGAAAATCCTCAAGAGTTAAATCAACCTCTGCCTCATGGGCAATTGCTAATAGGTGTAAAACTGCATTGGTTGAGCCACCCAAGGCCATCAAAATTGTGATCGCATTTTCAAATGCTTTTTTAGTCAAAATTTGTCTAGTAGTAATTCCTTTACGGATTAACTCAACTACCGCGGCTCCAGATTTGATTGCATAATCATCACGACGTCGATCAATTGATGGTGGTGATGCTGAACCTGGAAGTGATAATCCGATTGCCTCGCCAATTGCTGCCATTGTATTTGCGGTGTACATACCACCGCAGGCACCTTCACCTGGACAAATAGCTCTTTCAATTTTGTCGACCTCAGCCTCTGAAATCAATCCGCGAGCGCAAGCACCTACCGCCTCAAAAGCATCAATAATTGTTACATCTCGCCCATCGACCTTGCCCGGCATAATTGATCCGGCGTAAACAAATACCGATGCCACATCTAATCTAGCGGCAGCCATCATCATCCCTGGCAATGATTTATCGCATCCGGCAAAGGTAACCATGCCATCTAAACGCTCTGCCTGCATTACCGCCTCAACTGAGTCAGCAATTACCTCACGAGAGACCAATGAAAAGTGCATTCCCTCATGTCCCATTGATATGCCGTCTGATACTGAGATAGTTCCAAATTGCATTGGAAAACCACCAGCCTCAATCACACCTTTTTTGGATGCCTTGGCCAATCTATCTAATGACAAATTACATGGAGTGATCTCATTCCATGAGGATGCAATACCAATTTGAGCCTTTGCAAAATCCTCATCTTTAAAACCCACCGCCCGCAACATTCCTCGCGCTGGAGCTCGCTCTAAGCCATCGGTGACTAAGCCAGATCTTGGCTTCATTTTATTTACCGGCTTTTGCTCACTCATGAGATTAGTTTATTGCCCTAAATGCTTAAGTAGAAGTTCGCGCACTTTTGCTGCATCTGCTTGGCCACCAGTTGATTTCATTACTGCGCCAATTAAGGCTCCGGCTGCTGGAATATTGCCATCTCTAACCTTTTGCGCAGTATCAGGAGCTGCTGCAATCGCCGCCTCAATCGCCTTCATAAGTTGAGAATCATCTGAGACAACTTTTAGCCCACGCTTTGCAATCACCTCACTTGGGGAGCCCTCTTTAGCAATTACACCCTCAACAACCTGACGAGCTAACTTATCGGTTAACTCTCCCTTGGCAATTAACTCAATTATCTGGGCTACATCTTTAACTGTTATCAACTCCGTTGGTGTAACAGATTTTTCATTTGCAATTCTTGAAATTTCACCTAACCACCAAGATCTAGCCTTTGTTGGATCTGCGCCAAGTAAAACAGTTTGCTCAACAGTATCTAGTAGCTCAGCATTGACCATTGCATTCATCTCTTTATCTGGCACACTCCAAGCAAGTTGTAATCGCTTTCTACGATCTGCTGGTTTTTCTGGCAAACTCTTTCGCAGCTCTTCAATCCACTTTGCATCAGGGACAACTGGTACCAAATCAGGCTCTGGGAAGTATCGGTAATCCTCAGCCTGCTCCTTTGATCTACCAGGTCTAGTTTCACCACTTTCCTCTAGGAAGTGACGAGTCTCCTGCACAATTTTTTCACCACTTTGTAATCTATTTGCATGTCTAATAATTTCACCCGTTACTGCTCGCTCAACTGAGCGAAGTGAGTTCACATTTTTAGTCTCACTCCTAGTTCCTAATTCACCGCTACCCTTTTTGCTAAGGGATAGGTTCACATCACATCTAAGTGAGCCCTGCTCCATCTTCACATCAGAGACTTTTAGAGAGCGCAAAATATCTCGAAGAGCTGCCACATAGCCCCGTGCAACCGCAGGTGCATACTTGCCAGTGTTTGGCACAATCTTGGTAACAATTTCAACTAGTGGAATTCCAGCTCGGTTGTAATCTAAAAGTGAGTAATCAGCGCCATGAATGCGACCAGTTGAACCGCCCACATGTAATGACTTGCCGGTGTCCTCTTCCATATGAACACGTTCAATCTCTACTCTAAAAACCTTATTTCCTTCTTCCGTCTCAACCTCTACATCTAAATAACCATTTACACAGATTGGTTCATCATATTGAGAGGTTTGAAAATTCTTTGGCATATCTGGATAGAAGTAATTTTTACGAGCAAATCTAGAAAATGGTGCAATAGAACAGTTAAGAGCTAAGCCAATCAAAATTGTGCTCTCAATAGCTCGCTTATTAACCACTGGCAGAGAGCCTGGAAGTCCAAGACATACAGGACAGGTTTGGGTATTTGGCTCTGCGCCAAACTCAGTTGCGCAACCACAAAACATCTTGGAATTTGTATTTAACTCAACATGCACCTCAAGGCCAAGAGTTGGCTCATAGATTGCTAGTGCGGAATCGTAATTTAAACTCATTTTGAACCTGCTAGTTTTGGTGCAAAATCTAAAATTGGTTTACCCCACTTTGATAACAGTGCTGCCTCTAATGCCCCGCCAACTAAATACATTCGATCATCCTTCATGGCAGGTGACATAATTTGAAAACCAACTGGCAAGTTATCTTCCTCAGCTAAACCACAAGGCAGACTCATGCCACCAATTCCTGCCATGTTTACTGGAATAGTTGCGATGTCATTTAAGTACATTGCAAGTGGATCATTGCTTTTTTCACCAATCTTAAATGCGGTGGTTGGGGCAGTTGGTGAGACTAAAACATCACATTTTGCAAATGCGTTATCAAAATCTTGCTTGATTAATGTGCGCACCTTTTGCGCTGAACCATAATAAGCATCGTAGTAACCAGATGAAAGAGCATATGTTCCAAGAATTATTCGGCGCTTAACCTCACGGCCAAAGCCTGCCTGCCGAGTTAAATTCATAACCTCTTCGGCACTCTTTACCCCATCATCACCAACTCGTAAACCAAATCTAATTGAGTCAAATCTTGCTAAGTTTGATGAGCACTCACTTGGGGCAATTAAGTAATAGGCAGCTAAGGCGTATTCAAAGTTCGGACAAGAGACCTCAATAATTTCAGCACCCAACTTAACCAACTCTGCTATCGCCTCATTAAATTTGTTTTCTACTCCCTTTTGATATCCCTCACCAGCTAATTGTTTAACAACGCCAATCTTCATTCCCTTGATATCTAATTTCTTGGCAGCTGCAACTACATCAGGGACTGCTTGATTAATACTGGTGGAATCCTTTGGATCAAAACCTGCAATTACTTGATGTAATAACGCAGCATCCAAAACAGTTCGCGCACATGGTCCTGCCTGATCTAACGAGGATGAGAATGCAACTAAGCCATACCTTGAAACTCCACCATAGGTTGGTTTAACGCCAACAGTTCCAGTAACTGCAGCTGGTTGGCGAATTGATCCACCTGTATCGGTTCCAATTGCAAGTGGGGCTTCAAATGCGGCAAGGGATGCAGAGGAGCCACCACCTGACCCACCAGGAATTCTTGTTAAATCCCATGGGTTATGAGTTGGTCCAAAAGCTGAGTTTTCAGTTGATGAGCCCATAGCAAACTCATCCATATTTGTTTTACCTAAAATAATTACGCCAGCATTCTTTAATTTAGTAACAACAGTTGAGTCATATGGTGGACGCCAGTTCTCTAAGATTTTAGAGCCACAGGTTGTTGGTACATCTTTTTGTGTCATCACATCTTTTAATGCAAGTGGCACACCAGCAAGTGGAGATAGCTTCTCACCCGATGCGCGTTTTTTATCAACCTCTTTTGCTTGGGAAAGTGCTCCCTCTTTATCCAAATACAAAAAAGCGTGGACATCTTTATCTACCGCATTGATCTGCTCATAATGTTGGTTTGTTAATTCAACCGCTGAGATCTCTTTTTTACTTAGAGCAGATGCCATCTGCCAGGCGTTATCTCTAATACTCATTTACTCTTCGCCCAATATTTGTGGCACTTTAAATCTTTGCTCAGCAGAGGCTGGCGCCCCAGACAATGCTTGCTCTGGTGTCAGGCTGGGCGTCACAACATCTTCTCGAGTCACATTGCTAACTGCTAATGGGTGAGATGTTGGTGGTACATCTGCGCCTGCAACCTCTTGCACTCTGGCGACTGCACCAAGAATTACATCCATCTCTCCTGCTAAGTGATCTAACTCCGCATCACTCATAGAGATACGAGCAAGACGAGCTAAATTTGCGACTTCATCGCGGGAGATTGCAGCCATAATCGGTGAGTATAACTGGTGTTAATTC
>CAZDKV010000020.1:0-10695 GCA_964506125.1 uncultured Candidatus Nanopelagicus sp. | reverse complement strand
GCAACAGTAAATGGGGTCTCAATCCAACCTGGTGCAACTGCGTTAACTCGAATACCTGGTGCTAACTCAAGTGATAATGCTTTGGTTAAAGAATCCACCGCGCCTTTTGTTGCAACATATGCGGCATATCCGCTTGTTCCAATCTGGGCTGAGATTGAGCTCATATTTACAATACTGGCTCCTTTTACTTTGCGAAGAAATGGCGTCATATGTTTTATACCCATCACCATCGCCACCACATTAACCTCAAACATATTAAGCCACTCGCTCTTTTTAGCCTCAGTAATTAGATCAAAGTAATTTCGTCCGGCAATATTTATCAAACTTGAGATCTCTAACTTGTTTTGCTCAACTACCCCAGTGATTTTTTGCCAGGTTGCCTCATCTGCCACATCCCCCACAACTGCAAAATCACACCCAGGCACCTCTTTATTATCTGTTCCTAAAACTTCAAAGCCACGTGATTTAAATAAGGCAGCGGTTGCTCCCCCCATGCCGCCGGCAGCACCGGTGATAACTACAGTTTTCATATTAGCCAATCTCAAGCTCTACAACTGCTCCCGTAAATGGTGGCAGTTTTATCATCGATGAGTCAATTGTAATCAATTCTCCAATTTGTAGTAGTACTGATTTAAGTTGGTAATTCTCATCATTTTTAATAAGTATCTCCTTATCGGTGAAGTTAACTAGGCTGATGCTGAGCTTGCCATCTAGCTTTCTTGATATTGCAAATAAGCCATCTGGGTAATTAGATGAACTCCACCAAGTGATCTCACCGGTCAACCAGATCTTTGATCGCTTAACGCTGGCAAGTTTTGGTAGCAGTTGTTCAATTCCAATCTCACCTCCAGAAAACATCATAAATGGACCAGGAAGTGAGCCAAAGATAAGAGTTAAAAGTTTTACCTTGGTAATATCAAATTGCTCGCGCCGCCACTTTTTACCCCAACTTGGCCACCAAAATGTGTCATGGGAGTCGATGTGGTGGGCGGTTAATGATCCTGCTGGTAAAAACTTATCCCGCTCTGCCACCCAGGCAGCTAACTCCCTTGCTCCCCTTACCCCCCAAGCAGATTGGGCGGAAGGATCTGAGATTGCAGTTACCAACCACTGTTCATCGTAGTTGTAATTTAAATCCATCGCCTGTCTAAAAACATGACCAGATGGTTCGGTATATAACAAAGATTGTGGATTTATCTTTTTCATTATTGGACGTAGTCGATCAAATAATCCAAGGCAGCCAAGGGCAGAGGCTCCAGCTCTTCCCCGTGCCCAGCTGGCCCAATTTGGAAAATCATTGTAGGAAGGGGCATCAAATCTAAAGCCATCAATATTTAACTCATTCATTAAAAACTCACAGGCGGAAATAAAGTAATCCTGCCAACTACTACTTCTGGCATCAAAGGCTTTGGTGTAGACACCTTGCACCACACCCTTTGAATCGGTGTAAAACCAATCTGGATGCTGTGCAATTAATGGCGATACCGCTGGGCTTCCCTCATACCAATACTTTTCAAAATCTAAAATATGTCTAGACCAGGCAATTAAGTAATTATGCCAATCCTTAACATCGGCATTAAAACTATCTCCAGTCTCAGATGAGATCAGCTGCGCAAATGGTCCACTTCTTACCCCATCTGCTGCGATCTTAATAATCTCTTTATCTAATACGCCATGTAACAAGATATCTAAAATTACCTTGATCCCAAGTTTGTGCGCCTTGGTAACCAACTCTTTGATCTCATCCTTATTGCCATAGGAGGTATCAATATCCCAAAAATCATGGATGTTATAACTTGGATATGGCTGCTTTGGCATCAATTGAATACAGGTAAAGCCAAACTCAGCAATCTGATCTAAATCATTAATTAAATCCCGCACCCGCGGATATGGTGAGTAATGATTCACCTCATTAAAGACTGAAAAACCAATCTGTGCCTCATAAATCATCGCCCCATCAATCCACTTTGGTGGATTATTTGGTGAGACATAGCCATCTCGCCTCATCCAATCTTGAAAGATTGGCGCAAATTGATCATAGGTCGGGGATGAAAGATCAAACTTTGCAATCTCAAGCTCAACACCTGAAACTACAGATAGATCAGAGCCAAAGTTGGTATCAATCTTAATAACCACCTGATTATCACCATTATTTTTTAAGGTTAATTGCGGAATCTCAACTCGATTATTTGGCCAGATCACAAATTGACCATTGCTTTTTGACCCTAAATGAACCACCGAGCTTGAGCCGCGTAGGCCACCAACTGGTGAGATACCAACCTCAGTATTAAGAATTGAAAGTGGAACATCCTTTCGCAAACCATTTCCTGGCATATTAACTATCCAGTTATCTGCCGGTAATTTAATATTAAATACCAAATTGATATCTCGAATTAATACCTCTTGCCCACCTGGAAACCAGATTGCAAGGCCAGCTGATGCTGATTGTCGATCCAATCGATAGATTAACTCAGCTTTAATCTCACCAATACTTACTGGTTGATGCCAGGAGATACCGGTAAAGCTTTGGCCATAAATTGGCGCACCCTTACTTAAAACCTGGGATTGATCTTTGCAATCAAAGTACTCAAGGCCACCCGTTGCAGCACGTCTTTCACCACCACCTGTTTGAATATTTAAGGTGGTTTCAAAGTTAACTGCTCTTATCCCGGCAGCAGATTTGTAGGTAAGGCCAGTAGGCAGGCCAGTTTTATCATCAACCTCAAATTGATGATGCGACTCTGCGTGATGTAACTTCACAAAAAATTATCTAGTTAAGCGTCCAGAGAATTTTCTATGACCAAGCAGGGATAGGACAATTACCAATCCAAAGCCAAGTGAGGTCCAGTGGCCATCTAGGCCGGCAGCAACTACACCAGTTTGAATAAAGACCACAGTGGTAGCTCCAATTACTAAGCCGCCAATTGTTCCCTTACCACCAGTAACTGGTGTGCCGCCAACAAAGACAGCAGCTAGGACCGGTAGCAGATAAGCCTCGCCCATTGTGGAGAAGTAAGTGCTGAGAAGAAGAATTCCTAGGATGCCAACAATTGATGCGCATAACCCAACTAATACAAAGCAGAGAATTTTAGTTCGCTCAATATTTACACCCATCGCACGACCTGCCTCTGGATTATCTCCGGCAACGCGCACATGTAAACCAAATTTATGTCGGTGGAAGATCATTCCCAACACGAAGGCAATTAAAACCATCCAAAACATCTGTGCTGGAATTGGCCCAAAGGAGCCAACTAAAATCGACTTAATTCTCGTGTCGTTTAACTCCTCAAAGGTTCTAACTGCGCCATTGTTTAAGACATTACATAAACCAATCAAGGCAAAGTTCATGCCTAAAGTTGTAATCAAAGAGGAAAGACCTAGTTTTGTAACTAAAAATCCATTTAGGAAACCACAAGATATTCCAACTACAAGTGAGAAAATTGTTGCCAGAAGAAAGTTTAAGTTAGTTTGCTGCAAGGTCCAGGCAAAGGCTAATCCTGATAATGGGATGATCGATGGAAAGGCTAGATCAATCTCACCAGCTGCCGTTACAAAGACCAGGCTTAACCCCATAATTGCAAAGAGCGGTAAAGATAAAAAGACCGCTGAGTAGATACCGACCGTTAAAAACACCTCTGGCGATGATGCAATGAAAGCAGATAACATGACAACGAAAAATATAAATGCGCCTAGTACTGGTTTAAATTTCTCCGGGATTAAAACGCCTTTTTTCTGCTCACTCATGACTTTATATCCTTCTTCGCGAATTTATGTAGAAGTGCGATGAAATCATCAGCACTCATTGAACCCTTTGGTCCATCATAAACAATCTTTCCCCGCTCTAAAATTACAAAACGATCTGCCACTGCATGGGCATCCCATGGATTGTGGCTGATGAAAACCACTGACTTGCCTGACTTCTTTAAGTTGCGAACAAACTCTAAAACCTCAGCAGCCTCAGTAAGTGCCATCGCAGTAGTTGGCTCATCTAAAATTACTAATCTTGATTCAAATAAAATCGCTCGAGAGATAGCAACTCCTTGGCGCTCACCACCAGATAACTTATTTACTGATGACAGTGGTGTCCACACCTTTGAGGTGTAACCAATCTTTCGCATTAAGGTTTCAGTCTCTAGGATCTCCTTTTTTCGATCGATAAATCCAAATCGATTTGTGATCTCTCGACCTAAAAAGACATTGTCATAAATTGATTGTTGCTCAGAGAGTGCTCGGTTTTGATAAACCGTCTCAATTCCTCTAGCTCTTGCCTTTGCTGAGCTCCAGTTATTTACTTCCTTATCATCAACAATGATCTTTCCATTGGCATCTGGTCCTTCAGTACCGGAGATGATCTTGGTTAAGGTGGATTTACCAGCGCCATTATCGCCCACTAGGGAGACAATCTCACCTGGGTAAAAATCTAAATTGATATCCTCCAAGGCATAAACATTGCCATATGACTTATTGACATTTACTAACTTAACAATTGGTTGATTGCTCACAGTATTATCAAACTCTCTATTAGTTGAGTTGTCTAGCATTAATAAAAAATTGAGCAGGCAGTAGGAGGGAAATCTGCCTGCTCAAGTTTTACCTAGGTCTTAGCGGAATCCTTTTGGAAGCGCTGCGACTGTCTTGTAGTTAGCGGTAGTAACGAAACCTGATGAGGTGTCGACGCTAGTTTGTCCTAAGCCGTATACCTTGGCTAGGCATAGGGAGATAATTGGCATATAACCTTGCTTAAATGGCTCTTGATCAGCACTTAGCTGAATATAACCGTCAGCAAAGCCCTTAAGCACAGTCTCGCCAAGGTCAAATCCTGCAACCTTAACTTGTCCTGCCTCTAGGTTTGCAGCCTTGAAGTAATTGTTCATATTTCCAAGGATAGGACCGGCAGCCACAATTAGCTTTAGCTTCTTATTCTTCAAAATACTTGCAGTTAAAACAGGAGTTACCAAGTTTGGATCTCCAGCTGCATTTCCAGGAAATACCTTTAGGTCAATTTTTGTTACCTTGACGCCAGCTTTTACTAAAGTGTTAACGGTGCCATCTTCGCGATCAGAACGTCCAGGTACACCGAATGTTCCAATTACGATTGCCTCGTCACCCTTCTTTAATTTAAAGTCTGTAATTGCTCGTGCAGCTAAGTTGTTACCCATTAGCAGCAGATTTGCACCAGTAAATCCACCATTTACCTCTTTGATTGACTTAGGTGCAGGTACGTTTGAGAAATCAACAAGAATTCCAGCAGCCTTTGCAGCCTTAGCAGATGGCTGAATTGCAGCATCACCAGGGTGACCCATGAATGAGATTGCATCTGGCTTCTTAGCTATTTCCTCTTTGAATTTTTGTACCATCAATGGGAAATCCCAGTTTGATGAAATGATTGTGACATTTGCGCCAGTATCAGCAGCAGCCTGCTTTGCACCCTTCTCCAAAATATCGGAGAAAGAATCTGCAGTTCCGCCTTTAAAGTAACTTATGTTAACTCCAGAACACCATGTACCAGCATTTGCAGGAGCAGCTGAGGTGATCGCAAGAGTTAATGAACCTAGCAGCGTCATCGCAGTGGCGATAGCCGATGCTTTGTATTTGCTTTTCATATTTACACTCCCATTATTTCCTAGTAGTCTGACCTGTCTGATAGGTCTGATTAGTCGGCGATACTTCTCTCCTCTGGATCAGTTGTCAATAGCAAAAAAGGATTGGATGGTGAGGTAACCAAAGTGTTACTTACAGAGCAAAATTACGTAGAAAAAGCGGTAGCGTCGAGGGTATTTGCGCGATCAAATAGCTGCTTACAACTGGGCGCCCAGAAAAGCAGTAACAACCAGCCTGTCCTGTCATTGAATTTGGAGGAAATGTAGATGTCAACACTTACCCAGGATGAGTTAGCAATAGAGTTGACCAACAAGTACATATTGGGAGATCAAAGTAGTAATGGCCTAATGCCCTCCTCCAGAATCTTGGCGGAAAAGTATGGGGTATCAAGATTATTTTTACGTGAGGTCTTAGCAGGTCTGCAAAGACAGGGCTTAATTAAAGCAGTACCTGGCAAAGGTGTATTTATTAGAAAACCACATATGTTAGATACCGCTAAAAATGTTCACACTACATTGCGTCAATCTGCTGCTACCGCCCGAGATTTAATTGAGGCACGTATTAACTTAGAGGAGCAAACTGTTTACTTAGCAGCGATTAGAGCAACTGAGGATGATATTGCCCAGTTAGAGTTGGCACTTGCTGCCTTTGATAATGCAACTGAGTTACTACCAAGAGCTGAATCAGATATTGCCTTTCACTCACTGATTGCAAAAGCTACCCAAAATCCAGTATTACAAATTCTCTTCGGCTCAATTACCACTTTGACCTTTGAGATTATGTTGCGCTCTCTAGCTGATTCTAAAACCTTTGCCCAAGGTGCTCCCCTGCACCGCAAGATTTTGAGCGCAATAAAGGATAAAGATCCAGATAAAGCGGTAGCGGCGATGTCAAAGCACCTGCATATTGCCGAGGATACCTACGATAAAGATTATGACGTCGCACTCTCTGTCTTAGCCGATCGAGTAGTGCAACAGACCTTTGGTGGCTCGCGAACCATCCATGAGGTTTTAGATTCAGCACTTAAAAATTACTCTATGGATATCCTGCGATAACCCGATGAAGATAACAACTGTTGAAAGTTTTGTTCACCCAGATTTTCCAAATATCATCTATGTGAAAATCGGCACCGATGCTGGGGTTTATGGCGTGGGTGAGAGTTACTACTTTGGCCGAACAGTTGCCACATTTGTGGAAGAGTTTGTTGCGCCAACCTTGATTGGATTAGATCCAGCAAATATTGAGAGCATCAGTCGAAAATTAACCACCTATATCGGCGCCTTATCATCTGGAGTTGAGATGCGGGCAAAATCTGCGGTTGATATCGCACTTTGGGATATCAAAGGAAAGGTTGAGGGTAAGCCGATCTATCAATTACTTGGTGGATCAAGCAAAAAGTTACCAATTTATAATACCTGCGCAGGTAGAGGTTATATGCGCAAATCAGATCAAGATAGTTCAGCTTGGGGAATCTCAGCTGATAATGATCAGTATGAAGATTTACAAGCATTTTTAACAGATGCTGGGGCCTTAGCAAAAATATTACAGGCTGAAGGAATTGGTGGCATGAAGATCTGGCCATTTGATATCTATGCTGAAAAAAATGATGGCGCAGATATTTCGGATGAAGATCTCAAAAAAGGATTGATCCCATTACAGAAGGTAAGGGATGCGGTGGGTGAGAAGATGCAGTTAATGCTCGAGCTTCACGCACTTTGGTCACCGGTGGCAGCAAAGAAGATATTTGAGGCAACAAAGGAGTTAAATCTGACCTGGATTGAAGATCCAATCTATCCAGATCTACTGGATGATTACGCAATCTTGCGCGGTAAGGGGTATGCCCCAATCGCCCATGGTGAGACAGTCTCTAGCATGACCCGAGTTAACGCATTGCTTAAAAATGATTACATCGATGTACTCACCTTAGATCTTGGCTGGTGTGGCGGCTTTACCCAAGGAATTAAATTCACGCAGGCGACAAAAAAGTATGGCAAATCAATCGCACCCCATGATTGCTCAGGGCCAATTGGTTTAATCGCTGGCGCTCAACTTTCTACCGCATCTGATAACGCAATAGTGCAGGAGACCTCAAGGGCAAGTCTTCGCACCTGGTATCCAATGATTGTTAGTGCGCTTCCAACAATTGCTGATGGCAAGCTCTCACTGGGCAGTGAGCCTGGCCTAGGCACAGATTTAACCTCCACCTTTACCTCCGCGGCAAAGTTTGCCAACTAGACGAACCAAATAACTCGAAGGGTAAATAGATCATGACCAAGAGCAACCGCGCTATCTATAAACCAATTCCAATTAACGCAATCAAAGTTGATGGCTGGCTGGAGCAACAATCATCACTCGCGATGAAAGGTTTCATCGGCTCTTTGCCATTAATTAGCAAAGAGGTATGGAGTGATGTCTTTGCTAGCGGCCAACTTGGTCTTAAATCAGCTTATGGCACTGGAAATAATGTGGCCAAGGTGGAGTGGTGGAATGGTGAGAGTGAGGGCAATTGGCTGATCGGTTGGATGGGTCATGTATTACTTCATGGCAAAGATAATGAGATCGAGCAGGTAAGAGCTTATTTAAATCGAATTCTTTCTACACAAGGTGCAGATGGTTACATCGGAATGTTTACCGCAGAGGCCAGGGCTATCCGAAACTTTATTGTGGGAGATCTTTGGACTCAAAGCAGAGCGATCTTGGCGTTGCAGTTGTGGGCAGATTACACAGATGATAAAAAGGTTAGAGATTGTGTATCTAAGGCGTTGGATTACACCATCGATCGTTACCGAAAATCTGATAAGAATCTGCGCTTTAACGCACCCTCTGGAGATTCTTGTGGCGCCGGCCATGATCTTATGTTTATGGACGCACTGGCTGAGCAAAGCAGACAGACTGGTGATTTAAGATTTATTGAGTTTGGCAGAGAGTTATATGCCGATTACTCAATTGGCGTAATGGATTGGCATGAGACTGATGGGCAACTGCAAACCTTGCTCTCTGATGAGCCAATTGTTGGCCATGGCGCCCACGCAGTTGAGTATTTACGTGTGCCCCTAGCACTGGCAGAACATCTAGGAGATGAGCAGTATTTCAAGGCATTTAAAAATGGCATGGTAAAGATTGAACGGGCAATTGGTATTGGTGGCGGAGTTAAAAGTGATGAACAAATATCCTTACCTGGCATTGAGTGCATACCACTTCCAGAAAGTGGGTATGAGATCTGCACTATGTTTGAAATGATTTTCACCCTTCTTGAAGCGGTGCGATTAACTGGTGATTTTCACTACCTGGATTTGGCAGAAAAACTCTTCCTAAATGATTTCCAAGCAGCTGTTACAAATGATGGCAGAAGAACTGTCTACTGCTTGGCACAAAATCAACCAGCAGCAACTCATCAGATGGGAACACGTTGGGATATCTCACCAACCCATGATGATGTGGCGGTCTGCTGTGTACCAAATGCTGGCAAGATCTTGCCAATCTTCTCCCGGCGAATGCTTGCCCAATCTGATGATTTGATTAGCTTTCAACTATATGGCCCAATGCAGGCAACTGTGCAGATGCAGGGCAAAGATGTATCAATCAAACAGGTGACCTCATATCCATTTGAAGAGAGAATCACTGCCCATATCAGCGCGCCAGAGTTAACCTTCACAGCAGAGTTTCGAATCCCTGCCTGGTGTAAAGATCCAGCGATCAAGGTAAGTGGTGCTAAAGATGTTAAGCAGGAACGTCTTGCCGATCGTTTCAAAATCACCGCTACTTGGTCTTCTGATTCAAAGGTGGAGCTAGATCTGCCGCAAGAGCTAATCCAGCGCACCATCTCAGATGGCAGATATGTCTTTGATGTTGGTCCATTGGTTTTCTCAGCACCAATTGCACATGTGGCAACTGATTACCGAGAGTACAAATTGCCAGGTTATGCCGATCAGGATGTTACGCCGGTAGATTCAAAATGGATCTTTCCCCCAGCATTTCGAAAGGCAGATCTAGCAACAGCAAAGCTAGAGCGCACCGCACTACCCGAAGGAAGTTATCCCTGGAGTGATCAACCAAATATTTCAATCTCAACAAATTGTTGGAATCTAAACCCGCATGCAGATGAGGGCTTGGATGTAGATGCCTTTAACAAGGTCAAATTAGTGCCGATGGGAACTACCGTTTTGCGTTGGACGGCATTTCCACAAGCGAGATAGGCTTCATTAGATAATGAGTAAATCACAACATGTGTTGGTAACCGGTGCTGGCGGTGATATTGGAACAGCAATTGTTCAACACTTTCTAGATGAGGGTGCAACTATTACCGCAGTTGATATCAAACCAGAGGGTGAGATATTAAAGCGATATGCGCCAAAAGATCATGGCCGGATCAAAGCGGTTGCATTAGATCTATGTGATCAGGCAGCGGTAACTGATCTGATTAACTCTGGGCAACCACTTGATTGCGTAATTGGTAATGCTGGTGTGGGCGGAACCGCACCCTTTGTTGATATTGACCCCGCCTTTTGGCAAAACACCCTGGATGTAAATCTGACAGCAAACTTTATTCTTGGACAGGTTGCTGCCAAGCACTTTATAAAAAATAAAACACCAGGACGGATTGTCTTTACCGGCTCCTGGGTTGGCTCAGTTCCTTGGCCTGAGATCACCGCATACACCGTCTCAAAGGCAGGTCTTGAGATGTTGGCAAAACAAATGGCAAGAGAGCTTGGCGTATATGGCATTCGCGTAAATGTAGTTGCTCCAGGAATTGTTAAAGCTGGCATGGCTGGTGAGTTACTTAAAACAGATCCAGTTTATGCAAAGCGTGCTGGCAAAGTTGTGCCCCTTGGTGAATTTCAAACTGCAAATCAGGTTGCTGATGTGGTGGGCTTTTTATGCTCATCAGCTGGTGATTACATAACTGGCACAGTATTACTAGCAGATGGTGGCTGCTCACTATTTCAATTTGATTCAGATATCAACACAAAGTAATTAAGTAAATAATGATTGGTGAGATTGCCTCCTTTTCTAACGCTTTGGGAAATGCCTTAACCAACACCTTAGGTGGCAAAGCCACCCAGTTAGGTAGTTGGCGAAATACTCTTCGCTTTT
>CAZDKV010000019.1:0-10869 GCA_964506125.1 uncultured Candidatus Nanopelagicus sp. | reverse complement strand
CCACCTCAAATGGATTGGTTACTGCAAAAGCTGAAGGAGAGCTTGGGGTAATGCTCGAGTTAAATTGCGAAACTGATTTCGTTGCAAAGGGAGATAAGTTTCAAGCATTAGCTGATGAGCTGTTAAATCATCTAGCATCATCAAAAATCGGTGAGTTAGATAAGTTTTTATCCTCAAAGCTAGCATCAGGTAAAACTGTGCAAGAGGTAGTTGATGAGGGTAATGCGATGTTGGGGGAGAAGATTGAGATTAAGCGAATTGCTGTTTTAACTGGTTCGCCAGTCTCACTCTACCTACACAAAACCTCACCAGATCTACCACCACAGGTTGGTGTATTAGTTCAATTAAAGAGTGCAGCAGAAGGTGTTGGCAAAGATATTGCCCAACATATTGCAGCATTTGCACCACAATTTGTTAGCCGAGATCAAGTTCCAGCAGATGAGATTGCTAAGGAGCGCAGATTGGCAGAGGAGGCAGCTAAGGCTGAAGGAAAGCCAGAGGGTGCAATTGCCAAGATTGTGGAGGGCCGGGTTACTGGCTTTGTGAAAGAGGTATCACTTCTTGAACAAGCCTTCGCAAAGGATGCAAAAAAGACTGTGCAACAAATTCTGGATGAGGCAAAGACCGCCGTGTCAGCCTTCAATAGATTCCGCGTAGGTCAGTAAACTAACGATACAAATTAATTAAAGGAGCGCTCATGCCACGTAAGGGTTATAAACGAGTGCTCCTTAAATTATCTGGTGAGGTCTTTGGTGGCGAAAAAGGCATCGGTGTTGATCCTGATGTAGTCCATGATGTGGCAAATCAAATCGCAGAGGTGGTTAGAGGCGGAACCCAGATTGCCATCGTGGTAGGTGGTGGAAATTACTTTAGAGGTGCTGAGCTTCAACAACGTGGCATGGATAGAGCACGTGCTGATTACATGGGAATGCTTGGCACAGTAATGAATTGCCTTGCCCTTCAAGATTTTCTAGAAAAAGAGGGAATTGAAACCCGCGTACAAACTGCAATCACAATGGGTCAGGTAGCTGAGCCTTATGTGCCAAGACGTGCGATAAGACATTTAGAAAAGGGAAGAGTTGTAATTTTTGGCGCTGGTGCTGGCATGCCATTTTTTACCACCGACACAGTATCTGCCCAGCGGGCACTTGAAATTGGTGTCGATGCATTGTTACTTGCAAAAAGTGGTGTGGATGGAGTTTATTCTGCAGACCCACGTAAGGATAAGAGTGCAACCAAGTATGAAGTTATCTCCTACGATGAGGTTTTAAGTAAATCACTTGCGGTGGCAGATGCCGCCGCCTTCGCACTTTGCCGTGAGAATAAGCTGCCAATAGTTATCTTTGATTTGAAAAATAAGGGCAATATCAAGCGGGCGGTCTCAGGTGAAAGTGTTGGAACTCTAGTTTCCTAAGCCTTATTTCTAATCAATTGTAATTTGCTAGTAGAGTTGGATTAATTAAAGGAGTTGGGAATATGTCAGATTTAAACGCCTCATTAGCTGAGTGCAATACCAAGATGAATAAGGCAATTGATGTTGCCAAAGAGGATTTTGCCACCATTAGAACTGGCCGGGCTCACCCTGCGATGTTTGCTAAGTTGATGGTTGATTACTATGGAACTGGCACACCGCTCTCCCAATTAGCCACAGTTCAAGTTCCAGAGGCACGTCTTGCACTGATTACTCCATATGACAAAGGAGCAATGGCTGCGATTGAAAAAGCAATTCGCGATTCAGATCTAGGTGTTAATCCAGGCTCTGATGGCACAGTAATTCGAGTTAACTTTCCACAACTAACTGAAGAGCGGCGTAAAGAGTTTATTAAGGTGGCTAAGGGTAAGGCCGAGGATTCAAAGGTTTCAATTAGAGCAATTAGGCGAAGTGCCAAAGAGGCGATGGAGAAGTTAGAAAAAGATGGCAAGGTTGGCAAAGATGATTTAGCCAGAGCTGAAAAAGAGTTAGAGAAAATTACTGGTGATCACACCGCCAAAATTGATGAGTTACTAAAGCATAAAGAAGCTGAGTTACTAGAGGTTTAATGATGGCAGACCTGCACGCAATCAATGATGCGATAAATAAAAAAGCAGGTCGCAAATTACTTCCATCAATCGCAGTCTCATTGCTGCTTTTAGGATTAATCTTTGGCACGATAAATACTGCGCCTATTTTGTTTTTTGCCTTTATTTGGATTGTGCTCATGATCGGAATTCGAGAACTTACCGCAGCATATGGCAAGGGTGGAATTGATCTACCTGATTATGTCTTGATGATTGCTGCCACAGTTTTGTTGGTGGCAACCTGGAATGGCAACACCCAAGGACTTGCTGTTTCTGCAGGGCTGATGATTCCAATTTTGATGTTTACTTTGCTTGTCATCTCCCAAAAAGATTTTATTAAGCGATCAACCTCTGCGGTATTTATCACCTTTTATTTAGCAGTTTTAGGTGGCTTTATTTTATTGCTGGCAAATCATCCAGATGGGGCGATCCGAATTTTTGCCCTGGTGGCATTAATTGCCTGTAATGACACCTTTGCATATATCGCAGGAGTATTAATTGGTAAACACAAGATTGCACCCAGCATCAGCCCAAAGAAAAGTTGGGAGGGGTTGATTGGGGGAGCAGTTGCTGCAGTAATTGGTGGCTCGGTGATATTTCATTACCTCTTTGAAACCGCTTGGTTTGTTGGCGCCTTAATTGGGGTAATGACAGTGGTTACCGCCACCTGTGGTGATTTGATTGAATCTGCAATAAAGCGAGATTTAGCGATAAAAGATATGTCTAATTTACTGCCTGGCCATGGCGGAATTATGGATAGATTAGATTCAGCCCTCTTCACCGCACCTGCAGTTTGGTTTGCTATTGAGTTAATCAATCGGTACTTATAAATGGCTGACTTAGTATTTGAAGCGCCGGCTGTTAAGAAAAAGACACCAATTCATCTTGCAGATTTAAATCTGGCAGAGCGAAAAGAGCGGGCGGTGGAGTTGGGCCTTCCTGCCTTTAGAGCAAATCAATTAGCGGTTCATTTTTTTACCCATCACAATGATGATGTTGAAAGCTTTACCGATATTCCAAAGGAGCTTCGCACCACAATAGGAGAGGCCTTTCTTCCCAAATTACTTACCTTAGTTCGCTCAGTTACCTGCGATGGTGGTCGGACGAGAAAAGATCTTTGGCGTTTACATGATGGAGTATTAGTTGAGTCAGTCTTAATGGCTTATTCAGATCGCACAACTGTTTGCATTTCATCCCAAGCCGGCTGCGGAATGCAATGCCCATTTTGTGCAACTGGCCAAGCAGGATTGACTAGAAATCTAACCGCAGGTGAGATAACTGCGCAGGTGGTAATGGCAGCTCGCGCTTGTGATTTAGGTGAGTTACCAGGAGGGCCTACTCGATTATCAAATGTGGTCTTTATGGGCATGGGTGAGCCGATGGCGAATTACAAAGCGGTGATGCAATCAATTAGAAATATCACAAATCCACAACCAAATGGGTTAGGTATTGGAGCAAGATCGGTGACACTTTCTACAGTTGGATTGGTAAGTGGTATTGAAAAATTAATTGAAGAGGATATTCCTGTAACACTTGCCATCTCACTTCACACACCAGATGATGAGCTTCGAGATACTCTGGTGCCAATAAATCAAAGATGGAAGGTAAAAGAGGTATTGCAAGCTGCTGATAAGTATGAGGCGAAAACTGGCAGAAGGTACTCAATTGAGTACGCCTTAATTAGAGATATTAATGATCAAGCTTGGCGAGCTGATCTATTAGGTAGATTGTTAAAAAATAAAAATGCTCATGTTAATTTGATTCCATTAAATCCAACTCCAGGATCAAAGTGGACAGCATCTCGCCCCGATGATGAGCGGGCATTTGTTGAGATATTGGAAGGTTATGGGGTGCCAGTAACTGTTCGAGATACCAGAGGGCGGGAGATTGATGGAGCTTGCGGCCAGTTGGCTGCTGCAGAGGTTGGTAAGTAGGCACCAGGTTGATGTGATCAATTACGCAACATAAATGTTGCGTAATTCCTTAAAGGGTAATAACCTTCTAGTTATGAGCAAGGTGCTGCGGCTTGGATTACTTTCAGCGCTGGTCTTATCACTTACAACTGGCTGTAGCTCTGATTCGGCACAATCAGATCAGGTAAGTGAGTTAACCATCTACTCAGGTAGATCTGAGAACTTTATTTCACCATTTTTCACTCAGTGGAGTGAACAAACTGGAATCAAATTAAATGTTAGATATGGAGACTCTGCAGAGTTAGCTGCCCAAATTTTAGAAGAGGGCACAAACTCACCAGCTGACCTATTTCTTGCCCAAGATGCTGGCTCTCTTGGCGCAGTAACCGCAGCTAATTTGTTTACACCATTATCAGCTGAAATAGCCAGTCAGATACCAGCAAAGTTTAGCCAAGCTGAGCGAAATTGGGTTGGCGTAACAGCTCGGGCTCGGGTATTTGCTTATGATCCAAAAAAGATTACCACCTTACCGAAATCTATTTCAGATTTAACTAAGCCAATTTATAAGAATCAGATTGGTATTGCCCCAACTAACGCATCCTTTCAAGCATTTTTAACCGCGGTAATTGAAAATAAAGGTAAGGCGTTTGCCAAGAATTGGTTAACAGGATTAACCGCTAATGGTGTGAAGATTTATCCAAAAAACTCGGCAATTGTTGAGGCTATTGATAGAGGTGAAATTTCACTTGGTTTAGTAAATCATTACTACACCTGGGAGGTTGCCGAAGCCTTGGGCCGAGAGATAAATGTTGTCAATGGCTATTTTGCCTCTGGTGATTTAGGCAATTTAATCAACGTATCTGGGATTGGGATATTAAACACTAGTAAGAAACAAAAAGTGGCAGCACAACTAATTGATTTTCTGACCTCACCATCAGCACAAACTCAGTTTGTTAAGCAAACCCATGAGTACTCACTTATTACCTCAATCACGGCCCCTGATGATTTACCAACTTTGGATCAGATAGGTGCACCCACAATTGATTTGGGGAGCTTAAAAAACATTAGCCAGACGCAAGATCTATTGATAGAGGTAGGTCTGCTATAACTACCCCACTCCTAAAACAAAACGCCTCCCTTAAATCCTTAGGTCTTTATCAACGCCAAGGCAGTTTAGGAAGCGCAGTAGTTTCAATTGCTGCAACAGTTGTAGTTGCTCTTTCGTTGATTCCGTTGATTTATCTTTTGATAAGAGCAAGTGAAAGACCGGTATCTGAAACTTTAAGTCTACTTTTGAGAGCAAAAACTCTTGAGGTTTTATCCACCACTGCATTACTGGTCGTTTTGGTTGTTTGCTTGACAGGTTTTTTTGGTTTGATTATTGCTGCAGGATTGCACTTTTTAGAGTTACCAGCAAAAGCCTGGCTCATCATTCCTGCCGTATTACCCCTAGCGATTCCTTCATATGTATTTACCTATACCTGGATTGCATTTGTGCCAGAGTTTTCTGGATTTTTTGCGGCAGTCTTTATTTTGTCTTTAACCACTCTTCCTTATGTGACCTTGGCTTGTTTAGCAGGATTTGCCCGAGTTGATGCATCTCAAATTGAGGTAGCTCGAACTTTGGGATTTTCTTACCTTAAAACTTTTTTTAAGGTAGTTTTACCACAAATTAGAATCCATCTAAGTGGTGGATTGCTACTAGCCGGTCTTTACACCATGAGCGACTTTGGCGCAGTTTCATTATTAAATGTTGATACCTTGACCGTGACAATTCAAAATATGTATCGAGCATCTTATGATCGAACCGGTGCAGCGGTAATAAGCCTGGTGCTCATTACCTTATCTGCCCTATTCGTCTTAGCCGATGAGCGAACCAGACAAAGCCAGCAATCAGGGCAGGCGGTCAAGACCACCTCAATTAAATCTGTATTGATTGATAAGGCAAGTTACAGGTTGATTACTGTTGCCATTATTGGTGTCTATGCTATCTGTGCAGTATTGATTCCAGTTTATGTCTTACTGAGCAGGTTTTTTACTAATACTGTAGAGATTTCTTGGCAGCTTTTATTACAAGCAAGTCTTTCAACTATCACCGTAGCTTTATTTGGAGCACTAATTGCACTTTTACTTTCGATTCCACTCGGAATTTTATTTTCTGAGAAAGCAAATAAATTTTCAAAAATTAGCAGTCGATTAATACTGATAGCCCATGCACTGCCTGGGGTAGTAGTTGGATTAGCTTTAGTTTCTTTTGGCTCAAAATTAGGTGCGCTATATCAAAGTACTTTTCTACTTGCCTTTGCTTACTCACTTTTGTTTCTAGCTAAATCAGTTGCCAGTATGAGCGCTTCCCTAAAGCAGGTGCCAACTGGTGCCAAAGAGGTGGCTGCGACCTTAGGTTTAAATAGATGGTCGGTACTGAAAAATGTGGTCACCCCGATTGCAGCTCCCGGAATTTTGTTGGGTGCAGTATTGGTTTTCTTAACTGCGATGAAGGAGTTGCCAGCAACTTTGATGCTGCGTCCTACTGGATTTGAAACCTTGGCTACTCAGATTTGGTCATACGCTGCAATAAATCGATTTAATGAAGCAGCACCTTATGCATTAATCTTGATCCTAATTGCGGCTATCCCTACATTTATATTAAGCAGACCAGATAGATCTGATCGCGGCAGTATCAACTCAGGGTTGGGAAATTAATCATGACATCAGTTGAGATTAAGAATCTAGATGTGGAGTTGGGTGCTCGTAAAATCCTAGACAACCTCTCATTTAATTTAGGTGCAGGTCAGATTGCTGCCCTACTTGGCCCATCTGGGTGTGGCAAAACCACCTTGCTTCGGGCAATTGCTGGCTTAATCCAACCAAGTGCTGGCACGATCAGATTTGATAAGCAATTAGTCTCACTCTCATCATTGGTGCTACCAGCTCATAAACGAAAGATTGGTTATGTGCCACAAGAGGGAGCGTTGTTCCCACATCTAAATGTGGCAGAAAATATTGCATTTGGGGTTGATCGCACCTTACTTACTAAGGAGCAGATCAAACAGGTAGTAAAACAGATGTTAACTCTTACCAATCTAACTGGCTTAGAAAGCCGGATGCCAAATCAATTATCTGGTGGTCAGCAAACCCGAGTGGCACTTGCTAGAGCACTTGCCGTAAAGCCAGCCATCATCTTGTTGGATGAGCCTTTCTCCGCACTTGATGCCCAACTTCGAATTGAGTTACGAGCAGATGTAATCAAGCTTTTGCGTAGTCAAAATACCACTGCAATTTTGGTAACCCATGACCGAGAAGAAGCTTTGGTATCTGCTGATTTAGTTGCCTTAATGCGGCAGGGAAAGATAATTCAACAAGGCTCTCCAGAGCAGGTTTACACCTCACCACTTTCGGCAAACACTGCGATGAGTACAGGGGATGCTTTAGTTTTAACAGCCAATAAGTTAAGTGATGGCACGACTGATTACATTTTCAATCCAATTACTTCCTCTGCTCAAATTATAGAAGCTGGTCAAGTAGTGATTCGGCCAGAGGAGATAAAGATTTCTCATGATTTAGCCTTTGGCAAGATTTCAGGTCAGATAACTAAAATTGATTACTACGGCCATGATGC
This sequence comes from uncultured Candidatus Nanopelagicus sp., assembly GCA_964506125.1. Classification (GTDB taxonomy): domain Bacteria; phylum Actinomycetota; class Actinomycetes; order Nanopelagicales; family Nanopelagicaceae; genus Nanopelagicus. The sequence continues at coordinate 3,279 of CAZDKV010000019.1, read as the reverse complement.
GATGATCGCGGTGAAGGTAAATGACCAAGTGTTACAAGTGAGAATTCCAGGGCCACTTGATTTTGCAGTTGGTCAACAGGTCGGGCTAGATCATCAGGGGCCGCTTCGTTTCTTTGCCACCATTTAAAACCTTCTCAGTAACCTTAAAGTTATCTAATTTCTTTCTGAAGTAGGCCCATGGTTTGCTGCTTAATTGCCAGCTGAACATAGCTGATTTACTATTGAAAACCCATTTGTTTGTAACTAGACTTTTGGGTATCAGGGTAAAAATCTAAAGCCAAGGAGTGATATTGAAAACGCTGCAAAACTTTGTTAATGGCAAGAAGGTTAGTGCAACCTCAGATAAGGTCCAGGATTTAATTAATCCAGCAACTGGTGAGGTATTTGCTAAGGCGCCAGTATCTAACTCCGCCGATGTTGATAAGGCTATGAAGTCGGCAGCATCAGCTTTTGAGATTTGGAAAGAGTCCACCCCAGGTGAGCGACAAAAAGCTATTAATAAAATTGCAGATGCTATTGAGGCAAGAAGTGAAGAGTTGATTGGAATTGAATCAGAAAATACCGGTAAGCCAATTGCGGTTACTCGGGCAGAGGAAATTGGCCCGATGCTAGATCAGATTAGATTTTTCGCCGGAGCTGCCAGAAATTTAGAGGGCAAGTCTGCTGCTGAGTACTTTAAGGGACACACATCTTTTATCCGCCGCGAACCAATTGGAGTTTGTGCGCAGGTAACTCCATGGAATTACCCAATGATGATGGCAGTATGGAAGTGGGCACCAGCAATTGCTGCGGGAAATACTGTTGTATTAAAGCCAAGTGATACCACGCCAGTCTCCACACTTTGGATGGCGGAGTTAATGCAGGAGTTTTTACCAGAGGGTGTAATAAATGTTGTAGTTGGAGATCGTGATACTGGTCGGGCCTTGGTAGAACATGAGATTCCTCAAATGGTTTCTATCACCGGTTCAGTTCGAGCTGGTATGGAGGTAGCAGGTAGTGCTGCTAAAGATTTGAAGAAGTTACACCTTGAGTTAGGTGGCAAAGCACCAGTTGTTATCTTTGATGATGCTAATTTGCAAGCAGCATGTGAGTGGATTGCAGTTGCTGGCTACTTTAATGCTGGCCAAGATTGCACAGCAGCTACAAGAGTTTTAGTAGAGGCAAGTGCTTATGATGATGTGGTGGCACTGCTTTCTGAGCAGGCAAAAAATGTTATTAAAGTTGGAATGCCAAATGAGGATGTATTAGTTGGTCCCGTTAATAATGCAAATCAATTAGCAAGAGTGCAAGGCTTTTTGGATCGAGTTCCATCTCATGCCAGAGTCACCGCTGGTGGTACTGCAATTAAGGGGCCTGGTTATTTCTGGAATCCAACTGTGGTGGCAGATCTAAAGCAAGATGATGAGATGATTCAAAATGAGATCTTTGCACCAGTTATCACTGTGCAAAAGTTCACCGATGAGGCCGAGGCTGTTCGTTATGCAAATGGAGTGAAGTATGGATTGGCCTCAAGTGTTTGGACTAAGGACCATGGCCGGGCAATGCGGATGGCAAAGGCCTTTGACTTTGGTTGCGTGTGGATCAATACCCATATTCCAATGGTGGCAGAGATGCCACACGGTGGATTTAAGCACTCAGGCACCGGTAAGGACCTTTCTGCTTATGGATTTGAGGAGTACACCCGCATCAAACACGTGATGACAAACCTCAACGCCTGATAGATTTCCCCACAATCCCCAGCACAGCAACTGTTCCTTCTAGATTAATAAGAAAGAGATTCAATGAAGAAAGATATTAACTCACTCTCACCTGAAGCTCGTGCGATTATTCGCGCCCAGGTATCCCGGCGCTCAGTACTTGCTGGTGTTGGCGCTGTTTCAGCAGCTGGATTATTGGCAGCATGTGGTACCGGATCTTCTACAGGCACTTCAGCAGTTGTTGATGTTAGCGATACCGAAAAAATTGTCCGGTGGGCAAACTGGCCACTTTATTTAGATTTCAATGAGGATACAAAGGTCTATCCAACCTTGGCTGCCTTTGAAAGCCAAAGCGGTTTAAAAGTAACCTATGAAGAGGCAATTGATGACAACAACACCTTCTATGGCAAGGTGCAGGGTCAACTTTCAATTGGATCAGATATTGGTTATGACATTGTCACACCAACTGATTGGATGGCAGCACGATTTATTGAGCAGGGATATGCACAAAAATTAGATGCCGCAAATGTGCCAAATAAATCAAATATTCGTGCAGTACTTGCAGATGTTGGTTATGACAAGGGTCGCCAATACTCATTAACATGGCAATCAGGTTTTGCTGGTTTTGGTTGGAACACACAAAAACTACCTAAGGGTGTTCGCACAATGGATCAATTATTTGCACCTGCAAATAAAGGAAAGGTTGTAGTTCTCTCTGAACTACGAGACACAGTAGGTGTCATCATGCTTTATCAGGGCGTGGATCCATCCTCTAACTTCACTGAGGATCAATTTATGAACGCAATTGATTTCCTAAAGGGAAAGATTGCTGATGGATTTATTCGCCAAGTTAAGGGCAACTCTTATGCTGAAGATCTAAAGCGTGGAGATGCTAATGCCGTTATTGGCTGGTCTGGCGATATCTTTATTTTGAAATCTGAGTCAGATGGCAAATTTGATTTTGCTATTCCAGAATCAGGCGGAACATTGTGGAGCGATAATATGTTGATTCCTTCAACTTCAACTCATAAGAAAAATGCTGAGAAGTTAATGAATTACTACTATGAGCCAGCAGTTGCAGCTGAGGTAGCGGCATATGTGAATTACATCTGTCCGGTAGAGGCTGCCCAACCTGAGCTTGAGAAGATTGATCCAGCTTTGGCTAGCTCGCCATTTATATTCCCAGATGCAGCCACCTTGGCAAAGGTGAAGGTATTTAGATCACTCTCTGCTGATGAGAGTACTAAGTTCCAAGCTGCATTTGATGAAGCTATCGGCAATTAAGCACCGATAAGTAGCTGGTGATGGCGAACAATAAAGTCTCGCAAGATACTGGCGACTTAAAGTTAGATCGGGTTTCAAAGTACTACGGTGATTTTTGCGCGGTTGATGATCTGTCATTAATCGTTCCAGATGGTTCATTCTTTGCACTCCTTGGACCATCTGGTTGCGGTAAAACTACAACACTTCGAATGATCGCTGGCCTTGAAGAGCCAACAGCTGGAACGATTTCAATCGGTGAGACCGATATAACTACCCAGAAATCATATCGACGGAATGTAAATACAGTTTTTCAAAATTA
>CAZDKV010000018.1:0-11171 GCA_964506125.1 uncultured Candidatus Nanopelagicus sp. | reverse complement strand
CGGCGTGTCCTAGCCCGCTTTTACCCTTTCGAACAGTTGTTCGATACACTTATCCTGCCCAACCAGAGCGGATCCACAGTTCCGCTAGCACCCCGTGCCAGCCGTCAGTGGAACTCCGTACCTTCTGGACCGAACAATATGACCTCGCCTTTGGAGTTGAAATCCCAAGTGCTGGTCAAGGAGATGAAAGGAAACAAATCAACTATGGCCTCTGCAAATAGAGAACCACAAGATGATAAAAAAGAAGATAAACGATCTAGCGATCGTGCTAAATCCCTAGATACCGCCCTTGCCCAAATCGAGCGTCAGTTCGGTAAAGGATCGGTAATGAAAATGGGAGATCGCAAAGCTGTTGCCATGGAGGTTATTCCAACTGGCTCAGTTGCATTAGATATCGCCCTCGGCGTTGGTGGCTTGCCACGTGGTCGAGTTGTTGAGATCTATGGCCCAGAATCCTCCGGTAAAACGACGGTGGCATTACATGCAATTGCTAATGCGCAAAAAGCAGGCGGCATCGCAGCATTTATTGATGCTGAGCACGCCCTTGATCCTGAGTATGCAAAGAAGCTAGGTGTTGATATTGATGCATTGTTAGTTTCTCAGCCAGATACTGGCGAGCAAGCACTTGAAATTATGGATATGTTAGTTAGATCAGGTGCAATTGATATTGTGGTAGTTGACTCAGTTGCCGCATTGGTGCCAAGAGCTGAAATTGAAGGGGAGATGGGCGACTCACATATGGGTCTGCAAGCTCGCCTTATGTCACAAGCACTTCGTAAAATGACTGGTGCTCTTCACCAATCAAATACCACTGCAATCTTTATCAATCAGTTGCGAGATAAGATCGGTGTTTTCTTTGGTTCACCAGAGACCACCACAGGTGGAAAAGCGCTTAAGTTTTACGCATCTGTTCGGATGGATGTTCGTCGAATTGAGACTTTAAAGGATGGCCAAGAGGCGGTTGGTAATAGAACCCGCGTCAAGATTGTGAAAAATAAGGTTGCCCCACCATTTAAGCAAGCAGAGTTTGACATCATTTACGGTGTTGGTATTAGCCGTGAAGGATCATTAATTGATCTTGGTGTTGAGGCTGGCATTGTTAAGAAATCTGGCGCCTGGTTCACCTATGAGGGTGATCAACTAGGTCAGGGTAAAGAGAATGCCCGTGCCTTTTTAATCGATAATCCAGATCTAGCCAATGATATTGAGAAGAAGATCCGGGCATCATATGTGCCAGCTGAAATCGACCCTGCATTAGTTGCAGCAGTTGATGAGGCCACAGCTGATGTTGAGTTCTAATCTCTAACTCATTTAAAAATACCTTGAAGAGGTCAAACGAGGTAGTAGCTGATCCCTACTCAGAGGCGATGTCGATTGCGTTATTCGCTCTCGCCCCGCGCGCAAAGAGTAGGGATGAGTTATTTAAACAATTACTAAAGCGAGGGGTTGAATCAGAGACTGCAAATGCGGTCCTGGACTCCTTAGAGTTACAAGGCTTGTTAAATGATTTAGAGTTTGCAAAATTATGGAGTGAGTCCAGGCAGCGGGCAAAAAAGTTAAGTAAGCGAGTAATTGCTGGCGAACTTCGCACCAAAGGGGTTTCGCAAGATATTATCAATGAGGTAATTGAAGAGATTGATGATGAGTCTGAGTACAACCAAGCATTTTTGTTAGCAGAGCGAAAATATAAATCAATCTCACATCTAGATCCTGAGGTCATCTACCGAAGAATCTCAGGTTTACTTGCTCGCAAAGGTTATGGTCATGGAATTTGTGCCAGAATCATGCGGGAGTTAAGCGGCGGAGTTTAACAAGTAGAATTAGGCGTATGCCTACCTTTGTAGTTGAAACCTACGGCTGTCAGATGAATGTTCATGACTCCGAACGTATCTCAGGTTTATTACTAGATGCTGGTTACACCCAAGCCTTGGCAGATACCCAACCAGATTTGGTGGTTTTTAACACCTGCGCAGTTAGGGAAAATGCCGATAACAAATTATATGGAAATCTCTCCTTCTTAGCTCCACGCAAGAAGAGTGATCCAAACTTTCAAATTGCAGTAGGTGGTTGCATGGCACAAAAAGATCAGGATGCCATCATCAAGCGTGCGCCATATGTAGATGTGGTATTTGGAACCCACAATATTGGCTCCCTGCCAGTATTGCTGGAGCGGGCAAGAGTTGAGGAGCAATCTCAGGTTGAGATAAAAGAGTCATTGGAGCATTTTCCATCCACTCTACCTGTCAAACGAGATTCAGCATTTTCTGCCTGGGTTTCAATTTCAGTAGGTTGTAATAACACCTGCACATTTTGCATAGTCCCAGCATTGCGTGGGGTTGAAAAAGATCGCACCATGGCAGAGATTATGAAAGAGGTTAGAGCTTTAGTTGATCAAGGGGTAATTGAAATTACCTTACTTGGACAAAATGTAAATGCATATGGGGTTGATTTTGGCGACCGACAAGCATTTGCAAAATTACTTCGTGAATGTGGCAAGGTTGAAGGATTAGAGCGGGTCAGATTTATGTCTCCACACCCAAGAGATTTCACCGATGATGTAATTGAGGCGATGGCGGAGACTAAAAATGTTATGCCCCATCTTCACATGCCATTGCAATCTGGTAGTAATCAGATTTTACAAGCTATGCGTAGGTCCTATCGAAGAGAGCGATACCTTGGCATACTTGAAAAGGTTCGAGCAGCAATGCCAGAGGCTGCGATCACCACCGACATAATTGTTGGCTTTCCAGGCGAGCGTGATGAGGATTTTGAGCAGACTCTTGATTTGGTTAAGCAAGCGAGATTTTCAGCCGCCTATACATTTCAATACTCAAAACGACCTGGCACACCTGCGGCAACGATGCCTAATCAGATTCCAGATGATGTGATGGCTCAGCGGTATAACCTGTTACATAAGGTTCAGCAAGATATTTCAAAGAGTGAAAATGAGAGATTAATTGGCAAAACTGTTGAGTTATTAATCTCTGGTCATGAGGGCCGTCATGATCTAGATCTAAATCGCATGAATGGTAGAAGTGCTGATTTTCGTCTGACCCATTTTGATAACTCGGTTGCAAAGGCTCGACCAGGTGATTTAGTAAAGGTGGCAGTAGTTGAGGCATTTGCAAACCACATCGTTGGTGGACAGCCACTCTCAGTTACTCAAACCAAGGGTGGCGATGCCCACGCTAGATGGGTGGCAGACAATGGTGATAAGAAGATTTTGCTAGGGATTCCAACTCTGGCCTCATTAAAGTCATTATGAGTTTGATAATAATCTGTGGGGCTACTGCAACTGGAAAGAGTGAGTTGGCGCTATTGGTTGCCAAAGAATTAGATGCGCAAATTGTTAATGCTGATTCCATGCAGGTTTATCGGGGAATGGATATTGGAACTGCAAAACTGCCGCTGGCAGAGCGACAAGAAATCCCTCACCACTTATTGGACCTGCTTGAGATAAATCAGGAGGCCAATGTCTCTTGGTATCAAGGATTGGCAAGAGCCAAAATCGATGAGATTTTGCAAAGTGGAAAATCAGTAGTGGTAGTTGGTGGCACCGGTCTTTATATAAAAGCGATTTTAGATGATCTAAATTTTCCTGATACTGATCCAATAGTGCGCCAGCAGATCACCGATGAGGCACAACTAGTTGGTAATGATCAAATGCATCAGCGATTAGCAAAACTGGATCCAGCAGCAGCTCTAGCCATTCCAAAAGAAAATATCCGAAGAGTTATTAGAGCACTTGAGGTCATCCAAATAACTGGAAAACCATTTACTGCCAATCTGCCAAGGCAGGCAAGTAGTAAGTATCCGGCAGCCAAACAATTTGGCTTGGTGCTTGATCGAGAAAATTTAGATAGCAAGATTGACAAAAGAGTTGAGGATATGTGGGCAAAGGGTTTTGTGCGCGAAGTTATGCAATTGATGACCAAGGGGTTAGAGCAGGCAACCACTGCCAAAATGGCGCTTGGGTATAGCCAAATTATGAATTACTTAAATGGTGAGTGCGATGAAGCCTTTGCCAAAGAGGAGACAAAACGAGTTACCCGTGCCTATGCCAGAAGGCAAGAGACCTGGTTTTCTCGTGACGATCGAATTAAGTGGTTAGCCCCAGAAAGTAATGCAGCACGCTTGGAAAAACTGTTGGCTAGTATTAATTGATGATTAAAGCTACCTACGGTCATGGCACACATAATGATTTTGTATTGGTATTTGATGAGAATGATCAAGTTCAATTCTCCAAAGAGCAGATTAAGCGAATCTGCGATCGCTCAACTGGTATTGGCAGTGATGGTTTTATAAAAATTGTTAAGAAAGATGACAGCTGGTTTATGGATTACCTAAATGCTGATGGCAGTGTGGCTGAGATGTGTGGCAATGGCATTCGGGTTATGGCTAGATACTTAACTACAAATGGACACCAGCCAAGTGGAATTTATGCAATTAACACTAGGGCGGGTAGAAAATTTCTTTCAGTTCCAGAGTCTGGTGATATCTCGGTAAATATGGGTCAGGTATCTCAGGTGCCCGGAGAGATTTCAGCTTTAGTAAATGGCAATACTTTTTTTGGCGTAAATATTGATATGGGAAATCCGCATGCGGTTGTCTTTGTGGATGATCTGGATCAAATTGGTGATTTGAAAATTGCGCCAATAGTTGAACCAGCAGATGAGTATCCAGAGGGTGTGAATGTTGAGTTTGTTAAGTTTTTAGAAAACGGGGAGTTACAGATGCGAGTTCATGAGCGAGGGGTAGGAGAGACCCAATCATGTGGCACCGGCACCTGCGCAGTTGCATTAGCTGCAACAATTAAGAAAGGAAAATCTCTGCCGATTAAATGGGTTATTAATACTCCAGGCGGTCGATTAGGTGTTGAAATTGATGGCCACAGCAACGCCACTTTATCTGGCCCAGCTGAGTTGGTTAAAGAGGTTGAGTTGGATAAATATTTGTGAGCAACAACCAATCAGGTTCAGGTGATGGGCTAGAGATCGATATTGATACTTTAATCAGAGAAAATGCTCAGGCGGTTGCCGATTATGAGTTACAAGAATCTCCAGAGAGTCAAAACCAAGATCTACAGGATCGACAAGCTCTGCGCAGAGTTAGTGGATTATCTACTGAATTACAAGATGTTTCTGATGCTGAGTATCGTCAATTACGTTTGGAGAAAGTTGTATTGGTTGGAGTTTGGACAGAAGGAACAGCCAAGGATGCAGAGAACTCTATAAAGGAGTTGGCAGCCCTTGCTGAAACTGCTGGCTCTCAAGTTATGGAGGCGCTAATTCAGCGCCGAGATAAACCAGATTCTGCAACATTTATTGGCTCTGGAAAGGTTAAAGAGGTTCGCGAGGCGGTAGTGGCAACTGGTGCTGACACAGTGGTCTGTGATGGCGAGTTATCACCAGCACAACTTCGAACCCTGGAACAAAAAGTAAAGGTTAAGGTAATTGATCGGACCGCTTTGATTTTAGATATTTTTGCTCAGCATGCAAAAAGTCGGGAGGGTAAGGCGCAGGTTGAGTTAGCCCAGATGTCTTATATGTTGCCAAGGTTGCGTGGTTGGGGTGATTCTCTATCAAGACAAGCAGGTGGTATCGGCGGACGCGGTCCTGGTGAAACAAAGATTGAAACTGATCGGCGAAGAATCAATGACAAGATGTCTAAATTAAGACGAGAGATTAAAGAGATGAAAGTATCCAGAGATACTAAGCGAAGTGAAAGGCGCAAAAACAATATCCCTTCCGTGGCAATCGCAGGGTATACAAATGCTGGAAAATCATCCTTATTAAATCGCCTAACCGGCGCTGATGTGTTGGTAGAAAATGCCTTATTTGCAACTCTTGATCCAACTGTGAGAAAAACCGAGAGCGCAGATGGTCGAATTTATACCTTGGTAGACACGGTGGGATTTGTAAGGCACTTACCTCACCAATTAGTTGAGGCGTTTAAATCAACCTTAGAAGAGGTTTCAGAGTCAGATTTAATTGTGCATGTGGTAGATGGTGCTCATCCAGATCCACAGGAGCAGTTAAGAGCGGTCCGACAAGTGATTAGTGAGATTGGTGGCGGTGAGATTATGGAGATAATCGCAATCAATAAAGCTGATATCGCAGCTCCTGAGGTGCTGATGGAGCTACTTCGTATTGAAAGTAATGCTTATGCAATATCGGCAAGAACTGGATATGGCATTGAAACATTGGTTAAAGCTATTGAATCTGCATTACCAAAACCAAAGGTAGAGATCACGGCCATTATTCCTTTTAACCGAGGAGATTTAGTAAGTGCTGTGCATGAGACTGGTGAAATTATCTCTGAGGAGTATTTACCCGAGGGAACAAAACTTCACGCCATGGTTGGTGGAGCGCTAGCAAGAAAAATTCAGATGCTAGAGGAGAAAATTAAACAATAAATCCATTTGGAAATGGATCAGCTGGATCCAGTAGCCAGGTTGCTTCTCCCATTACCCAAGCTCTACCGGTAATAGTTGGCACAATTGCAGGCAGATTTCCCACCATCGTGTGCTCTTTGACCCTGCCTTCAAATTTTGAGCCGATCCACGATTCATTTATCAAAACATCAGAGTCTTTAAACTCACCTTTTGCCACCATTTGAGCAAGGCGAGCACTTGTTCCGGTACCGCAAGGGGATCTATCAAACCAACCTGGATGGATTGCCATCGCATTCTTCCAGTGGAGTGGATTACTTCCTGCAGTTATAAAATCAATGTGATGACAAACTGCAATCTCAGGATTTTCAGGGTGAACTGGTCGATTCTGCTGATTTATTGCATCGCTAATTGCAAGCCCAGCTGTTAAAAATTTTTGACCATTCTCACGCTTAAATTCAATACCGACTCTTTCTATAGGAATAATCGCATAAAAGTTGCCGCCAAAGGCCATGTCATATTTAATTTTTCCATATCCGGGTACCTCTACCGTTTGATCAAGTTGATAAGAAAAGGATGGAACATTAGTTAGGGTTACTTTTTCAGCCTTCCCATCTTTAACCTGAACATCCACTACAACTAACCCTGCTGGGGTATCAAGACGAACTGTTGTTATGGGCTCTGTGACCGGCACTAAATTCTTTTCAACTAAGACTGTGGCAACACCAATGGTGCCATGGCCACACATCGGTAGACATCCTGAGACCTCAATGAAAATTACTCCCCAGTCAGCATCTGATCGAGTAGGTTTTTGAAGAATCGCACCACTCATTGCTGGATGCCCACGTGGTTCATACATCAACCACTGACGGATGAAATCCATATTGGCCATAAAGTTCAGCCGTTTTTCAAACATGGTGTTTCCAGGAATTTCATCAACTCCGCTGGTTACTACCCTCGTTGGCATTCCCTCAGTATGCGACTCCACCGTAGTTACGGTGCGCAGACTATTTTTCATCTACTTACTTTCTATTTTTATAGAAATCTAAAACTTGCTTGATATCTTTATTTAGCTGAGCTAGATCATTGGCTGGCAGTGGCAATCTTGGCAATCTTGTAGGGCCACCATATCGACCAACTGCATCCATAGCGACCTTGATTGCAACTATAAACTCTTTACGGCTATCCCAGTTAAATAAGTTATGAACTGCAGCGTAGATTGGTTTGGCTTTGGCATATTCACCCGCCAAACAGAGATTATAAAGTTCGACAGACTCTTTTGGAAGTGCGTTTGGAAATCCTGCAATCCAACCAACTACTCCACCAGTTGATAACTCAAGTAAAACATCATCAGCACCAACTAATACTTCAATTCTTGGGGCGTAATGATGCAATTGCCATACTCGACGAACATCACCAGAAAACTCCTTTATCGCTACAACATTCTCAGCCGCATCTGCTATTCGAGCAACCAATTGAGGAGTTAGATCAACCTTGGTATCAAATGGATTGTTATAAGCGATAATTGGCAAGCCAACTTTGCTCACCTCTTTGTAATGAGCAATTATCTCTTCATCATTTGCACGGTATGCCGTTGGCGGCAAAAGCATCACACACTTTGCTCCCATTTCAGCAGCTTGTTCAGTCCAGCGGCGTGACTCAGCAGCACCGTATGCAGCAACACCAGGTACAACATTAAAACCGGCAGGTGCTGCCTCTAATGCAGTTTTTAAAACCTTTGCTCGCTCTTCAGGGGTTAAGACTTGGTACTCACCTAGTGAACCATTGGGAATTGCGCCATGGACACCGTTAGCAGCCTGCCATTTAATGTGATCTGCATATTTATCAAAATCAACTGATAGATCTGCTTTAAACGGTAGTGCAGTTGCAGTTAATACGCCATGCCAAGGTTTAGTAGTTGTCATAGCCAAACCTTATTCGCCCGCTGCTAAAACACCAAGTGGAATTGGTGTGATGATTGGGCGATTGGCGGCAGAGTATCGATCGATATCAGTAGGTGAGATTTTTAATTCACTGGCAACAAGATCAACAACTGACCGGCCACAAACCCTGCCTTGGCATAAACCCATTCCGCAACGTGTCAATAGTTTTGCAGTTCTCGAATCTGTTGCACCTAACTCACTGACTGCATACTTAAGGTTTCCAACCAAGACCTCCTCGCATCTACAGATTATGGTTTGATCATTCAACCAGGAGATCCAGCCAGCTTTTACTGGATAAGATTTAATTAACGCATCTGCAAATCTTTGCCTTTTTGCTCTTCGCTTTCGGTGAGCTTTAAGCACCTCTACTTTGCAACCAACAAATTTAGCCGCACTAATTCCGGCAATAACTCCCTCTGCCATTGAAAGTTCTGCGCCACCAATACCAGTTATCTCTCCGGCTACAAAAACTCCAGGAATTGAACTTTGCTGGTTGTCATCGGCTGATACAACTACGCCGCCATCTTTGGCAACCACCTGCTTGCATCCAAGTGCTCCGGCTAATGATGTGTCGGCGGTAAATCCCCAGCCGATAGCAGCTACATCACATTTAACATTTCTTACCTTCTTAACTTTGAAGTTACCTCGAATTGTGGCCACATCAACTGACTCCAAATTACCATCAATATTTTTATGTGCTGCAATAACCGCGGTTGCAAATCTGGCTCGCACTTTTGCTTGACTGATCGTTTTAAGGTAATAAAAAGCCTCTTTTAATTTTCCAACGTTTTCTAACATAACAAATGGTGAAAGTAACCACCTTGCAGATTTGTTCGCTTCTAGTAACTCAACCACCTCACCACCAGCCTTAATTACTCCTGCAGCTACTGGCAATAAAAATGGTCCACTTCCGGCAACTACTACCTTTTTACCGGCTAAGACCCCATGGCCTTTAAGTAGTGATTGCACGCCACCGGGAGTCATTACACCTGGTATATCCCAACCTGGAAATGGCAAGGTACGGTCATATGCCCCAGTGCATAACACTAAATTCTTAGTATTTATAATCTTCTCTTTACCATTTTGAATTACTCGCAAGGTATTTACGCCATCTTTGTGAGTTGCACTCCAAATCTGGGCCCCGCTTAAAACCTCAATCTCTTTACGCGCTTTAACGGCATTGATCAGGATCAATCCAGTATCTAGATCAAAGTGTTGATCACGTTGAGACCCAACATCATCTGATGACATACGCCAGTACTGGCCACCCAATCTGGGATTGCTATCAATCAATAAAACTGGAGCACCTGCTGCAGCTGCAGCTAAGGCAGCACTTAATCCAGCAGGACCGCCACCAACTATTACAACATTATGCATCGCTACCAACCTGCCTTTGTACCTTCATGCCAGGCTTTGCCTCAATCAAGCAGGCTCGCTGGTTGCTAACTCCATCAACAACAACTAAGCAATCAAAGCAAACGCCGATACCGCAAAATATTCCTCTGTCTTTATTATTGAATCTTGTTTTGCGCAAAGTCCGTTGGTTAGCAGCCAGTAACGCTGCGCCAATAGATTGCCCAGAGATTGCGGTAATAGTTTGATCATCAAATGTGAATTCAAGACTAGATTGCGACATTTGACTCCTGCCTAAATCTTTTTGGTGAAAATGGGGCTGGGTCCATAAATGTTTTTCTGCCAGTAATTTGGGCAGCGATCAATTCACCAGTAGCTGGCGCTAAACCTATTCCGGCACCCTCATGTCCTGCTGCATGCCACAGTCCTAAAACATTTGCATCCTCACCAATTACTGGAAGGTGATCTGGTGCGTATGGTCTAAAGCCACGATAGGCACGAAGCAATGGAATGTTTGACAGAATTGGAAAGAGTGAGATCGCCTGTCTTGCTAATTGACGAAGTACTGCCACATCTAAATCTGACTTAAATCCAACTCGCTCTCGAGATGCGCCAATTAAAATTGTGCCACTTTCAGTTCCCTCTACAACTGCGGAGGATTGTAAATCAGCATCGCTGCTTGCAACATTGGCAACATAATCAGCATCATAAACTTTATGGTGCACAATCTTTGGTGCTGGAGCTGTTACCAAAATAAACCCTCGCCTTGGCATGATTGGCAGGTAAGAGCCTGCTAACTCTGCGATCGCACCAGCCCAAGTGCCTGTCGCATTAACAATTATTGGGCTCTGGTAGGTTGCTTTATCGGTTGATACTCCAATAACTCTGCCTGATGCTGTATTTATCGACTTAACATTTTCTCCTTGAATAAAGGCGCCACCACGCTTTCTAACTGCTCGCATAATTTGAGCAGCAGCTAGCATCGGCTGGCATTGCGCATCTTGTGGGTAAAGAACTGCATACTCAACACTGTTTGAGATATGAGGTTCAATCTCTCTAACTCCTTTTGCATCTAATTCAACGACCTCAATTCCACAACTTGCCTGCTGGGCAGATAACTTTTTCAGATTAGCAATCCCATTTTGGCTTCGTGAGATCACAACACCGCCTTTGGCCTCTAATTCAAAACCACCACCGATATCAGTGTTGAGTTCAAACCAGGCATCTCGGGAGCGAAGTGCAAGTGTTAACTCTGGGCTTGGCTCTTTATCTGAAACCAAAATATTTCCTTCACCTGCGCCAGTTGTGCCACTTGCGACTGCGCCACGGTCAATCACTAATACCTTCAACCCAGCATTTGCAAGTGATAGTGCGCTGCAAGCACCAACTACTCCAGCTCCGATCACAATCGCATCAGGGTTTTTCATGGGTTAAATCTACTGTCAGTGGTACTTGTTTAACTATTAGTAGTGGGTAACCTCACC
>CAZDKV010000017.1:0-11230 GCA_964506125.1 uncultured Candidatus Nanopelagicus sp. | reverse complement strand
CAGGGCTTGCTGCCCGGGCTGGTAATTCAATTACGGTAACTGGCACCGCCTCTGAGAATGCAACTGCAGATAATGCAGTTTGGAATTTAAATCTAAATGAATCACAACCCTCACTTGCTGCTTCAGTAAAAAAGATTGAGGCCTCAGCAGATGCGCTTAAGAAATATTTATTAACTGGTGGCATAAGTACTGAACAGATTGAGCTTGGACCAATTAACTCCAATGCCATTCCTGAGTATATAAATGGCAATCCAACTGGTCGGATAATCGCCTACCAGGCTTATCGCACCGTAACAGTTAGAACCAAAGATGTTCAATTGGTGGCAAGTTTGAGTAACAACATTGGCGCACTGCTTGCCACTGGGGTAAATGTTGGAAATTATGGACCCTCTTACTACCTTTCAACCTTAGATGATATGCGACCAAAATTATTAGCTGCTGCGATGCAAGATGCTAAGGCAAGGGCGGAGGCGATTACGCAAGCTGTTGGCGGTCAGGTTGGCGCATTGTTATCAGTTTCTACCGGACCAACTCAGGTGACTACTAAAAATTCCTTAGAGCGTGCAGCTGGTGGTGTTTATGATCTCTCCACCATCGAAAAGACGGTCAATGTCACACTCTCTGCCAGTTTTAAAACCAACTAATTCAATTTAAGGGTTGGTAAAAGATATTACCTTCCAGTAACATCCCAGTATGAAGATCGCAATCTGTATCAAACAAGTTCCAGACTCCTGGGCTGAGAAAAAAATGGCGGGTGGGGTTTTAGATCGCGCCGGCGTTGATGCAGTTTTAAATGATTTAGATGAGTATGCAGTTGAAGAGGCGCTGCGAATTGTGGAGGCAAACTCACCAACTAAAGAGGCGGGTGAGGGAAGCGGACATACCATCACTCTCATTTCAATGGGACCTGAGCGAGCAACAGAGGCGATAAGAAAAGCACTCTCGATGGGCGCAGATGATGCAATTTTGGTAACCGATCCAGCCCTTGCTGGCTCTGATGCATTAGCTACATCTTTGGTTTTATCTGAGGTAATAAAAAAAGGTAATTACGATTTAGTTTTATGTGGCACAGAGAGTACCGATGCCCGAATGAGTGTAATTCCAGCGATGATCTCACAACGTCTTGGCTGGGCACAGTTAACCTTTGCCGGCAAGGTTGCGGTTAATCCAGCAGCAAATACTGTTGAGATTGAGCGAGTAACTGAGTTTGGTAACCAAGTAATGAGTGCAAAGTTTCCAGCAGTACTCTCGGTAGTTGAGAAGATAAATGAACCACGCTACCCATCATTTAAAGGAATTATGGCGGCAAAGAAAAAACCAATAACAAATATGTCCCTGGCAGATACTGGTATAGCTCCTTCTGATGTAGGTGCTGCTGCTGCCTGGAGTAATGTGAAAGAGGCACTGCCTAGGCCACCAAGAGGTGCTGGCGTTAAGTTAACTGATGAAGGAAATGGTGGAGAAAAGTTAGTTGAATTCCTAGTAGAGAAGAGATTGGCATGAGTGAGGTTTTATTTTTAGTAGATCACTCTGCTGGCAAAATTACTAAGGCAGCTGGCGAGCTGGCCACCTACGCCAAATCAATTGGTGATTCTGTGGCGGTAGTTTTTGCAGATAATGCCCAACCAATTGTTGATCAGTTAAATGCCTTTCCAGTAGATAAGGTAATTACTATCGCTGGTGAGTTTGATAAGTATGGACCAGCAGCAATCGCAGATGGCCTTTCCCAACTTCTGCAAGCAAGAAAACCTTCAGCGCTGTTGATTACCTCAACTGCCAATGGCAAAGAGATTGCAGCTAGAACTTCGGTCATGACTGGAAGTGGAATTATTACCGATGCGGTAAATGTTGATAAAGATTTAGTAACCACGCAATCTGTATTTGGTGGCTCAACAACTGTCCATGCAACAGTTACAAAGGGTGTGCCAATCATTACCTTAAGAGCAAACTCAATTGAGGCAACAACTGCAACCTCATCTGCTGCGGTGGAATCATTTTCAGCAACAATCTCAGAGGCAGCAAAACTTGCACCAATCACCTCAGCTACTCCAGTAGTAAAGGGTGGCAGACCAGATTTAACTGAAGCATCAATTGTGGTCTCTGGTGGACGAGGAACTAATGGTGATTTCAAACCAGTTGAGGCCTTAGCTGATGCACTTGGGGCAGCTGTAGGTGCATCACGTGCTGCAACTGATGCTGGTTGGTATCCGCATTCAAATCAAGTCGGCCAAACTGGTAAAACAGTTTCACCACAACTATATGTTGCAGCAGGTATTTCAGGTGCAATTCAACATCGTGCTGGTATGCAAACTAGTAAAACAATCGTGGCAATTAATAAGGATCCAGAGGCACCAATCCTAGAAATCGCAGATTTTGCTGTGGTTGGTGATTTATTTAATGTTTTGCCACAAGCTACTGCTCAAATTATTGCTCGCAAGGGGTAATTACTCCGCTATCGGTAGCCCCCTTTAGACTTAGCAAGTGAGTATCTATTTTGATCATGCTGCGACTACTCCTATCTCAGATTCAGCGCTTATCGCATTAACAAATCAGGCAAAGAAATTAGGCAATGCCTCATCCTTACACTCTGCCGGAAGATCGGTTAGAAAGGATTTAGAAACTGCGCGGGAGGAGATAGCAAAGGCAATTGATTGTGCACCAAGTGAGGTTATTTTTACTGCAACTGGAACTGAAGCAAATAACTTAGCAATCAAAGGCTTGTATTGGAAAGCGCTTAAAGCGGGTAAAAATGTAATTATTACTTCAACCTTTGAACATCATGCTGTTATGGATCCAATTTTGTGGTTGGGTGAGCATGAAGGTGCCAAGGTCATTGAGATTGATGTGGATCGAAATGGAGTGGTTGATCTTGATAAATTAAATAAGGCAATATCTGAGAACAAAGATCAGATTGCATTCATATCTATTATGCACTCAAATAATGAGGTTGGAACTGTTCAAGATATTGCAAAGGTAGTCCAGGCAGCTGGTGATATTCCAGTTCACTCAGATTGTGTTCAAAGTTTTGGCAAGGTTGATCTATCTTTTAAAGAGTTAGGTTTAACTGCTGCCACAATAAGTGCTCATAAAATTGGTGGGCCACTAGGGGTGGCTGCTTTAATACTCAAGCGCGGATTAGATATTGAGCCAATTTTGCATGGTGGCGGACAAGAACGAGATATCAGAAGCGGAACTTTTAACGCACCCAGCATTCTTGCCTTTGCCGCTGCGGCTAAGGAGAGTGCAGCACAAATTAAAGAGCGTGCAGCAAAAGTTCGTAATTTAAAACAGCATTTAATTGAGGTTGTTAAGAAAAATGTTGCTGATGCTTGGGTTAATGGTGATCAAACTACCTCTTTGCCTGGAATTGTTTCCATAACCTTTCCAAGAAGTGATTCTGAAGGATTACTACTTCTGTTAGATAGTGAAGGAATTGCCTGTTCAACTGGTTCAGCCTGTAGCGCTGGCGTGCAAAGACCAAGCCATGTTTTGCTTGCAATGGGATTGTCAGAGGATGAAACTACTTCAACATTGAGGTTTTCACTAAGTCACTCAAATACAATTACAGAGATTGAAAAACTCGGTGCAGTAATAGCATCGGTGGTTGAAAGATCTAGGGCAGCGTCAGGGAAAAAATGAAAAAATTAAAGGTAATTGCAGCAATGAGTGGTGGAGTGGATTCTGCCGTTGCTGCTGCCCGTGCTGTTGATGCTGGTTATGAGGTGGTTGGTGTTCATTTGGCGTTGTCTAGCAACCCACAAAAATATCGTTCAGGTGCTCGAGGCTGTTGCACCATTGAAGATTCTCATGATGCCAGGCGAGCTGCTGATGTGATTGGCATACCTTTTTATATATGGGATATGGCGGAGGAGTTTCACAAGGGAGTCGTTGAGAACTTTTTATCTGAGTATCAATCTGGTCGCACCCCCAATCCATGTCTGCGTTGTAATGAAAAAATTAAGTTTGAGGCGGTACTAGATCGAGCAAAGGCACTTGGTTTTGATGGGGTAGTAACTGGTCATTACGCAATTACTAAAGATTCGCCAACTGGCAAGACATTACATAGAGCAGCAGATATTGATAAAGATCAATCTTATGTACTAGCAGTTTTGAGAACAGATCAAATTGAGGGTGCAATTTTCCCCCTAGGAGATACGGTTAAAACAGATACTCGTAAAGAGGCTAAAGAGCGTGGGTTGTTTGTCGCAAATAAACCAGATAGCCACGACATTTGTTTTGTACCATCAGGCGATAATGCTGGTTGGTTGCGAGAGAGATTAGGTTCTGAGACTGGCGATATTGTTGATCAATCTGGAAAGAAATTAGGAGAACACAAAGGTGCTTATACCTACACAATTGGCCAGCGAAGAGGTTTAGCTCTAACTGTGCCAGATCCAACTGGTGAGCCAAGATATGTATTAAAAATTGAACCAAAAAGTAATACCGTTGTTGTTGGTAGCCATGATGCACTTGCCGTTTCAACTATCAGTGCCACCCCGCCAACTTGGTGTGGTCCAGTGCCAGAGGTAAATAAAGTATTGCGAGGATTTGCACAGGTTCGAGCACATGGTGCAGCTCTAGCTTGTGATTACAAATTTGATGGTACAAATTTGATTGCCAATTTAGATGAGCCAGTATTTGGCTTAGCAACTGGTCAAGCATTGGTTATTTATGACAATGATCGTGTAGTTGGTTCTGGCACTATCTGCGAAACTATTTAACATGAGCGCTGAAATCAGGCATAAAATCCAAGAGCTATGCGAGGAGATTGCCGATCATCAGTTTAAATACTACGTTTTGGATGCCCCATCTATTTCAGATGCCGCCTTTGATAAGTTATGGAAAGAATTAGTTGAGTTAGAGAAAAAGTATCCGCAATATCGCCTTGAGAGCTCACCTACTTTGCAGGTTGGAGGTGGATTTTCTACATCTTTTGCCCAATTTGATCACATCGAGAAGATGATGAGCCTAGATAACGTCTTTGATGAAAAGGAGTTAGCAGCCTGGTTTGATCGAATTGAAAAGTCTGGCGTTAAAAATACTTGGTTGTGTGAGGTAAAAGTTGATGGATTGGCGATTAATTTACTCTATGAAGATGGCAGATTAACTAGAGCATTAACACGAGGAAATGGCACAACTGGTGAGGATGTAACTTTAAATATTAAGACAATCAAATCAGTACCAACTGAGCTGGCAGGAAAGAATTTACCAGCCACACTTGAGGTACGTGGTGAAGTATTTTTCCCACTCCAATCCTTTGATGATTTAAATGATTCTTTGGAAGAGGCAGGAAAACCAAGATTTGCTAATCCAAGAAATGCCGCAGCCGGCTCCTTGCGACAAAAGGATCCAAAAATCACCGCCTTGCGCCCTCTAGATCTGGTGGTTCATGGCATAGGAGCTGCAACTGGAGTTAGCTTTGAAAAACAATCAACTGCATATGAATTGCTAAAAGGATGGGGATTGCCAACCAGTAAGCGCTACAAGGTGGTAGCAACCCGTAAAGAGGTTTTAGATTTTATTAAAGGTTACGAAAAAGATCGTCATAATGTTGAGCACGAGATTGATGGTGTGGTTATTAAAGTCAATGAGATCTCTGCACAAAACTTACTTGGATTTACCTCCCGAGCCCCAAAGTGGGCAATTGCTTATAAATATCCACCAGAGGAGGTGGTTACCAAATTACTTGATATCAAGGTAAGTGTTGGCCGAACTGGTCGAGTAACACCTTTTGCTTTTATGGAACCGGTGAAGGTTGCTGGTTCAACCGTTACAAATGCCACACTTCACAACGCACAAGAGATTGTCAGAAAAGGAATATTAATTGGCGACACAGTACTAATTCGAAAAGCAGGAGATGTAATCCCAGAGGTTCTTGCACCAGTCCTTGATAAACGGGATGGAAGTGAGAAGCCATTTGTAATGCCAAGTAAGTGTCCTGATTGTGGAAGTAAATTACGAGCGATGAGTGAAGGTGATGTGGATATTCGCTGTCCAAACTCCCAATCATGTCCTGCGCAGGTAGTTGAAAGACTTTTCTATATCGGCTCTCGCTCAGCATTAGATATTGATGTTCTAGGTTATGAGGCTGCTGCTGCGCTACTGGCGGACAAACTTGTTATTGATGAAGGTGACTTATTTGGTCTAACACTAAAGGATCTAGCAAACTCTGAGTTCTTCAAGAAAAAAGATGGCAGCTTAAGTGTTATTGCTGAGCGATTTATTGCCGGCCTTGAGTTGGCAAAAACAAGGGCGCTCTGGCGAATACTTGTTGCATTATCGATTAGACATGTAGGACCAACAAGTGCCCAAGCGCTTGCAAATCAGTTTGGCTCAATTGCAAATATTCAAAAAGCCAGTATCGAAGAGTTAGCAAGTGTTGATGGTGTGGGTGAGATTATGGCCGAAGCAATTGTTGAGTGGTTCAGCATCGATTGGCACAAACAAATCATCAAGAAGTGGGAAAAAGCTGGGGTTGCACTAGTTGATGCTCCTAAAGAAAAACTGAAGCAAACTTTATCTGGCTTAACCATTGTGGTTACCGGCTCCTTAGTTGATTTCACAAGAGATGGTGCAACAGAGGCGATTACATCTCGTGGTGGAAAGGCATCATCCTCAGTATCTTCAAAGACAGACTATTTAGTTGCTGGAGAATCTGCTGGATCTAAGTTAGATAAAGCACAAGAGCTAGGAATTACCATCCTTGATGAGGCAGGATTTAAAAAATTACTCGAGAAGGGGATAAACTAGCCAAATGATGTTCCTAAGTGAAGAGTTACGAGAACTTCCTATGTCACCAGTTGCCTTTGGACTGGTCACCTTTGGAATTCTCTCCTTGCTGCTTTATTTAACTCTACGTATTGACCGGGATTAATTATTCTCACAGCAGTCAAAGAGTTTGGGATAGTCGGTGGAACCTTTGACCCAATACATCTTGGACACCTTCATCTGATCAAAGAGATTTCAAATAGATTTGAAAAAGTTCTAGTAATTCCATCTGGCACACCATGGCTTAAGGAAAAACCACCGGTAGCAAGTGCTGAGCAGCGATTTCAAATGGCAGATCTTGCTGTTACTGCAATGGGATTGAGCCAAAAAGTTGAAGTTCTTCCAATTGAGGTACGAAGAGCAGGAAATAGCTACGCCATTGAGACGATTGAGGAGTTAAAACAGATTTATCCAAATACTAACTTCACTTTAGTTTTAGGCTCTGATGCAGCTAGCCATCTTGATAAATGGCACAGATCAAAGGAGCTGTTGCAGCAAGTGAAAGTTTTAGTTGTTAAACGTCCAGGGGCAAAACCATCTGAGTATGATGAAATTTCTATCAAAGCCTTAGATATATCCTCAACTAAGGTTAGACAATCAATCGCCAAACGAGAGAATGTAAGTGCTTTATTACCGGCAAAGGTAGTTACCTTTATAAGAGAGTATGGTTTATATGGCAGTCGGTAAGCGCACCATTGAGTTAACTAAAATTGCCGCAAATGCACTTGCCGATAAGTTAGGCAGCGAAATTGTTGCGATTGATCTATCCGAACAACTAGTTTTAAATCAAGTATTTTTGCTAGTTACTGGAAATAACGAACCGCAACTTCAGGCACTTTCTGATGAGGTGCAGAAAAAACTAGCGGAGGCAGGTGAAAAGCCCGCTCGAAAAGAGGGGAGTGGTGCTTGGATATTGCTTGATTACACCGATTTGGTGGTTCATATCCAGAGCACAGAGCTTCGGAATTACTACATGTTAGATCGCCTTTGGAATGATTGTCCTAAGATTGAATTGGAATTAGAAAAGGCTAATAGGTAATGAGTAACTCATCTTCACCAATTCGCGTAGTTCTATGGCGTCATGGTCAAACTGATTGGAATGTAGAAAATCGTTTTCAAGGCCACTCGGATATTCCACTTAACAAAGTTGGCGAGTATCAGGTGGTGCAAGCAGCAGAAGTTTTAGCAGGGCTTAAACCAAACCGAATCATCTCCAGTGATTTAATTCGTGCTCAATCGACTGCCGCAGCACTTGCAAATCTGACTAATTTAAAGGTTGAAATAAATCCAGGTTTACGGGAAACAAATGGTGGATTATGGGAGGGCAAGACTGGCACTGAAAATCGAGCCACTCATGGTGAGTTATTTGCTAATTGGTATGAAGGTGGCGATGAGCCAGCAGGTGTAACGGGTGAGCGACGAAGTGATGTAGCAAAGCGAGCAGTATCAGTAATTGAAAAAGAGACAGCAAATTTTACCGGCACCATTGTTTTTGTTACTCATGGTGGAACGGTAAGGAGTGTTTTAGGTTCAATACTTAAATTGCCGATTGCTCAATGGGGTGTAATTGGTGGCTTATCAAATGCATGTTGGTCAGTATTAGAATTAACAAAACATCACACTGGATCTCGCTGGTATTTAGCAGAACACAATGCTGGCTCATTACCTGAGCCTGTCTTTGGAGATGATGCGGTTAATTAGATAAGGTTGGCCCTTACTTCAAATAGCGGGGCTGTGGCGCAGCTGGTAGCGCACTTGCATGGCATGCAAGGGGTCAGGGGTTCAAATCCCCTCAGCTCCACTTTAAAAAGATAAGTTTAAGGAGCAGTAGTGCCAAAGGTATTAACGTTGCCAGATAAGTGGACCGCATCTGACATTCCGGATTTAACTGGAAAGAGATTTTTAATAACTGGTGCAACCTCTGGAATTGGTTTATCAGCGGCAACTGAGCTCGCTCGTCGAAATGCACAGGTGGTAATCACCGCCCGTAGTGCAGATAAGGCACGGGATGCAATTAAGAAAATTGGGCCTGGTTTAGTTGATTACATCCTGCTTGATTTAACAGATTTAGAGTCGGTCAAACGCGCCGCTGCTCGAGTTGATCGAGCCTTTGATGTTGTAGTTCTTAATGCTGGAGTTATGGCAACCCCATTTACAAAAACAGTTGATGGTTTTGAATTACAGATGGGCACTAACCATCTTGGTCACTTCGCATTTGCTGGCTTGATTAAGAATCAAATCAAGGATCGACTAGTTGTAGTCTCATCCTTTGCTCACAAGCTGGGCAGCTTTGGCGATAACAGTATTGATGCAATTCGCAATATTTGCCTTGGCATTGGTAAGTATCAAAAGTGGCAGGTATATGGAGCTAGTAAGTTGGCTAATCTTTTATTTGTATCTGAAATTGAACGGCTTCGAATCCAAAATAATTGGTCATTTATTCCAATTGCAGTTCACCCAGGTTATGCAGATACCAACCTGCAAGCTGTTGCCTCTCAGATGCGTGGAGCTAAACTTGAAGAGCAAATAACAATGAAGATAAATAAGATTTTTGCCCAGCCATCATCCCAAGGAGCACTTCCAACTCTTGCGGCATGTGTTTATCCAGATTTGATTGGTGCTAGTTTTATTGGGCCAAATGGATTTATGCAGATGCGTGGCACGCCAAGATTAACTCGCGCAAAAGCACTTGCTTATGATCAAACTTTGGCAAGAAATTTGTGGCAGGTAAGCCAAGAGTTAACCAAGGTGAGTTGGTCTTAAAAATGCACGAGGCTTATGACTTTAAAGCGGTGCAGGATAAGTGGCTGCCAATTTGGGATGAGTTAGCACCATTTAAATCTGGCAAAGATGATGATCAACGTCCAAAAAAATATGTATTGGATATGTTCCCTTATCCATCTGGGGATCTGCATATGGGACATGCTGAGGCATACGCATTAGGTGATGTGATCGCCCGATACTGGTTGCAAAAAGGATTTAATGTAATGCATCCAATTGGTTGGGATGCATTTGGATTACCTGCAGAGAATGCTGCAATTAAACGAAATGCTGATCCACGGGCTTGGACCTATGAAAACATTGCTGTTCAAAAAGCTTCGATGCGCAGATACGCCTGCTCATTTGATTGGGATCGAGTGCTCCACACCTGTGATCCTGAGTATTACAAATGGAATCAATGGTTATTTTTGCAGATGTTTGAAAAAGGTTTGGCATATCGAAAAGATTCAGCAGTTAATTGGTGTCCTGATTGCCAAACTGTATTGGCAAATGAACAGGTTGTGGCTGGTCTTTGTGAAAGGTGTGATAGCGCAGTCACAAAGAAGAAGTTAAATCAGTGGTATTTAAAGATTACTGACTACGCCGATCGCCTGCTAGATGACATGGATCAGTTAGAGGGCAAATGGCCAGAAAAAGTTCTGCAAATGCAACGCAATTGGATTGGAAGATCTACTGGTGCTCAGGTGGATTTTGCAGTTGATGGCCTAGCGCAAACCATTACTGTCTATACCACCCGCCCAGATACTTTGTATGGTGCAACATTTATGGTGGTGGCTGCGGATTCAGATTTAGCAGCAAAGTTAGTTGCAGGTACTTCAGTTGAGGCAGAGTTTCAAAAGTATTTAGAGAGTGTTAAAGCAGCCTCTGATATTGATCGTCTAGCAACAGATAGAGTAAAAACTGGTGTCTTTTTAAATCGATACGCAATCAACCCAGTAAATGGAGAGAAGATTCCAATTTGGGCATCTGATTATGTGTTAGCAGATTATGGAACTGGTGCCATCATGGCAGTTCCAGCCCATGATCAGCGAGATTTAGATTTTGCAAAAGCTATGAAGCTGCCAGTAAGGGTTGTAATTGATACTGGCTTGGAGGATCCAAATGTTTCAGGTATAGCTACTGATGGAGATGGCAAGGTTATTAACTCTGGATCTATCTCAGGTTTGGCTAAGGATGAGGCAATAAACAAAATAATCGCCGAGCTTGAGAGTAAAAAACTTGGCAAAGCTACAAAAAATTACCGCCTTCGGGATTGGTTAATCTCACGCCAACGTTTTTGGGGAACTCCAATTCCAATTATTCATTGTGATAGTTGCGGCTTAGTTCCAGTTCCGCAATCTCAATTACCAGTTGAATTACCAGATGCTAAAGGATTAGATCTAAAGCCAAAGGGGACCTCGCCTTTAGGAGCTGCAACTGATTGGGTTAATGTTGCATGTCCTAAGTGCAGCGCTCCTGCTAAACGTGATGCTGACACTATGGATACCTTTGTTGACTCCTCATGGTATTTCCTTCGCTATACATCAGTTAATAATCATGATGTAGCTTTTGATAAAAAATCAGTTGAAACTTGGCTGCCAGTAGATCAATATGTTGGCGGTGTAACCCATGCAATTCTGCACCTTTTATACTCCCGCTTCTTCACCAAGGTATTACATGATCTTGGACTTTTAAACTTCAC
>CAZDKV010000016.1:0-11457 GCA_964506125.1 uncultured Candidatus Nanopelagicus sp. | reverse complement strand
CCACGTAATGATCTGCCAACTAACCGAGAGATCTCTTGGGTTCTGCCACCTAACTTTCCTTTTACACTTTCACGATCTGATCTAGTGTGAGTAGCTCTTGGCAACATGGCGTACTCACTGGTCACCCAGCCTTCACCTTTACCAACCAACCATCTTGGAACTCCTGGCGTAAATGAGGCCACACATAAAACTCTGGTGTTTCCAAACTCAACTAAGACTGATCCTTCGGCGTTGTTTAGCCAATTTCTCGTAAATTTAATTGGGCGCAATTGATCATTAGCTCTGCCATCTACTCTGCTCACAATTGCTCTCTCCTTAATTAAAGTTAAAAATTGTTAAATTTAAATCTTATTGCTAACCGTTACAACTTCAGGACCTAGAAATCTTCTAGCCAAGGTAGCAAACTTATCGGGATCTCCAGTTGCCACAAATCGATGGCTAACCTGGTTGGGTTGATCATTTAGCAAATCCGCCTCCATCAGAGTACGAAATAGATCTTTAGCTGTCTCTTCAGCACTTGAAACTAGGGTGACATTATTTCCCATCACATATGAGATCACTCCTGTTAACAATGGATAGTGAGTACAGCCTAAAACTAAAGTGTCGATCTGAGCACTCTTCATTGAATTTAAATAATCCTGCGCAACTTTGGTTATCTCATCACCTGATGTCCTACCATTTTCAACATACTCCACAAACAAAGGGCAGGCTTTGGAGGTAATACTTAATTGCGGTGCAGCAGCAAAAGCATCTAAGTAAGCCTTAGAGTCGATAGTGGCATTGGTTCCAATCACGCCAACCTTGCCGTTTTTTGTTGCAGAGACTGCTCGTCTTACAGCAGGCTGAATTACCTCAACTACTGGAATTTGATATCGCTCTCTAGCATCCCTTAACATCGCAGCACTTGCAGTATTACAAGCAATCACAATTGCTTTGACCCCAGATTCAACAAGTTGATCCATGATCTCTAAGGCATACTCTCGAACTTGAGCTAGTGGGCGAGTGCCATAAGGTCCTCGTGCGGTGTCTCCCAGGTAGAGGATTGATTCACCAGGTAATTGATCAATTATTGCCCTGGCTACAGTTAAGCCGCCGACCCCAGAATCAAATATTCCTATCGGAGAACTCTTGCTGGGTCTGCCGGAGGTTGCCATTTGTGTAAGTCTAAATGGGATACACCAATATCCCTTTTAATGCAGGAGTAGATAGGCAATGTCCGATTTGCCCCTATTTACGGCTGATTATTCTTAAAAATTCAAGAGAAATCGGGGTCAATTGGCTTGAAGGACTGGCCGGTAGGCACCACCCTTAATCCAAGCAATCTGTCATAGCTTACATATGGAGTTATGAAAGCTTGCTGGCTTGTGTCCAAAAGGATGCAAGCAAACTAAATGCCTATGGAGGCTTATTTAGATGAACTCAATCGCACTAACTGCAGATCAGTTCGGGATTGTATACAACGTTCTTTCATTTGGACTTGTATCAATGCTTGCCTGCACTATCTACACATTAGTTTCACAAGCACGTGTACTACCTAAGTACCGCACAGCCCTAGTTATGTCATCAATGGTTACATTCATTGCGGCATACCACTACATGAGAATTTTCAATTCATTTGATGATTCATTTGTTGATGGTGCAGTAAAGGTTGGAACAGGACATGGAACATTCAACGAGGGATATCGCTACGTTGACTGGATCCTTACTGTACCTCTTCTACTAGTTGAGGTAGTAGCAGTACTAGCTCTTGCTAAAGCAGCGGCTTCTTCATTAATCAACCGCTTAGTACCTGCATCTGCTGCAATGATCGCACTTGGTTACCCAGGTGAGATTTCAACAGATAACAACACCAAGATTCTTTGGGGTGTTCTATCAACAATACCTTTCCTATACATTCTGTATGTATTGTTCGTCGAGCTTTCAAAGTCACTAGATCGTCAACCAGCAGGAGTAGCTGCGACTGTAGGTCGTCTACGTTTGCTATTGATCGCAACTTGGGGCGTTTATCCAATCGCATACCTTCTACCAATTCTTGGTCAAGATGCATTGGATCCGGCAGCGTTTGTTAATCGTCAGATTGGTTACACAATCGCAGACGTATTAGCTAAGTGCGTATTTGGTCTAACAATCCTAAAGATTGCAAAGATGAAATCCGTAGCTGAGGGAATGAAGGAAGACGCTTAATTCTCTTTAATTAAAAAGCGGGGCCAAGAGATTGGTCCCGCTTTTTTCATTTAAAGATGGCCAAGTAAATTCTCTTGAATGCCACCTAACCAGTAATAAACAGCATGTAGATGCTTTTGTGGATCTGAATCAGGCATCACTTCATACCTTTGATACCCATCTTGATCAATTTCCAATCTAACTGCCAGTGCTATGCGAAGATCATTTATTGCAATTAACCACTGGGTTGGATCTGTTATCAAGATATCTGCCTTTGGCAGCTCATGATCTACTGGAAAAACTAATTGCTCACGCAGGTATAACAGGTGCTTTTGTTTAAGTGTACGAAGGGATCCTTCGGTGTATTTTCTAAACTCCGCTGCACTCTCTGGATCAGCGTATCCATTTGGCAGTAATCGACGAAGTACAGGATCGTCGGGCTGTTCAATTGGCGATTGTATGTTGCCAAGTGTGGTCGCCATTAACTGAGCAAATGGATCATCGGTTTGATAGTGATGAGTAAAGTTTCGCTCGCCCAATAACTCAAGTAATTGCTCAACCAAATTGATCAAAATATGAAGTTCATCATTGCTTAATGCAACTGATAAATCACCACTTGCTGCCGTACCCTTAAACTCGCCCATGATCATCTCTTTGCAATGTTGCCCACAAACCATGCTCATGCAATTGTTGAACCGCTCGTTCCATTTCTTCTCTTGTTCCAGATGCAACAACTGCTTTGCCTTCCGTATGAACCTGCATCATAAGTTGATGAGCCTTCTCTTTTGAAAATCCGAAGAGTTTTATAAATACATAAGTTACGTAATTCATCAAATTAACTGGATCATCCCAAACAATTGTTACCCAAAGATTGTCAAAGAATTTACTCAAATCCAAAGTTTCTTCAACCTGGGTCTGGGAGCTCATGAACCTATTATCTAACTAAAACCGTTATCTCTTCGCTAATACCGGCGGCATTCTTAACACCAGCTGCAATCTCTACCTGGAAAGTACTCAACCCTTGTGGCACCGCTTTGGTTTTAAAGGTGAAATTACCGTTTGCATCGGTTACCAAATCCACAAGCTGCTTACCATCTTGCTTAACTGTTAACTTAATGTCAGCACTCTTTGGTGATACCTGCCCGGTAATTGTGTAACTGGTGTTTGCTTTGATAGAGGATGGTAGATCTAATTTAACCTTTGGAATTACTGAAATAGTTTTCTCAGCCGTCTTACCCTCTAATCGCTCCCAACTTCCTTCTGAAACCAATCTAATTTCACTCTTTTGACCAACAATTACTGGGACAGCAATCACACCATTTGCGTCGGTAACTCCTGCAGCTAGGGTTCGCCAACTGTTATCACTGCTATTTTTAATTTCAAATCTGACATTTAGTGAAGGAATGGGAGATTTATCTGGAAGTTTGAATGTGCCTGTTAGGTTAAATAGTGATCCGTAGGCGATCTGTTCTAAATCAGTAGCAATCGTGCCCACCACCTGATCAGGTGCGATTGATTTAGCAATATCTCTCACTGAAGTCATAGCTGCAGTGTTTTCCATTCCAAAAGTCCATACCGCGATTCCGCCAATGCGGTATTTACCTACTAAGTTGGTTCTTGCTGTGTAACTTTTCTCATCTGGAAACCACACGGTTCTGGTAGCAATGCAAAAGCTAGCTGAGTTAGTTGGATCAACATATGTTTTTCGATAAGTAAATGTTGATTCGGCATGAGTTGGGTTGTAAGTAATTGTGGCATTGTTGCTTGTTGCAAGCTCGACTGCTGATCGCATCACAACAGCTGCCTTCGCTCCAACCACTACCGAAGAAGCAAAATCTTTTGGACACACTCCCTCAACTTTTGTAATCCAATCTCGACCATAACCTGGAATTCCTAAAAATACTTTGGAGGCTGGCATTTGGGTTACCGCATACTTAACGGCATCTTCACTCCACGGTAGTGGTCCGATTGGGCCGGGTCTTACAGTTGAAAAGTCATAAGCCATAATTCTTAATCGATCGATATATGGTCCAATCTCAGCCCAAGAAAAAACCCAATTACCTGCACGCTTTGTTTCAGGTGCAAAGTCAGGTGGTGTAGTTACTGAAAGAAGTTTTCCCTGTTGGCGCAATTCAGTCGACAACTCTTTGATAAAAGCAATCCAATTTGGTTTGGTGGTAGCCCATGAAGATCTACCGTCTTGAGTGTAAAAAACTTCAAAATCTAAATCAATGCCATCATAATTATGTCGAAGAACCAAATCTTTTATGGATTGGACGATACTTGATCTAGTTGTTGGATTTGCCAGTAATCCGGCAAGCACTAACTTTTTTGTATCATCAGTTATTGTTGGCAGTAAAACTAAACCATTTGATTTTAATCTAGCAATTACAGTTGTCTTTGGGGTTGTATATCTACCAAGTGCATACTTATCTTTTATCGTCGTAGCCCCGGTTAATCCATACCAAAATGGAGAAACATCCCGAATTAAATCTAAATTCCCCTCGACTGTCGGAAGATTTCTTGATAATGAATAATCTGGTAACCACCCTGAGAGAATTCGACGAGGAGGGTTATTTGCAGATGCAGGGGCGAGGGTTGAAAAAATGAGTGCGAGCGACGATGCAGTAATTAATATTTTTCGTACCCTCATGAATTTTAGGGTATCGGTTTTGACTGAGAAATTACTTTAAGCGGGCGTGAATCTCTTTACATGTTGGACACACAGGGAATTTTTGTGGATCCCGATTTGGAATCCATTTTTTACCACACAAAGCACGGACAGGCTTGCCAGTAACTGCAGATTCTGTGATCTTGTTCTTATCAACGTAATGGGCAAATCGTTCATGATCACCCTCATCGGTTGGTGCTAAGACTTCTTTTTCCAGCAAGCTAGTTTTGCCTGATTTACCACGTAAATCATCTAGAAAACCCATGGCCAAATCCTAATCCAATTTTATCGCCTACCATTTACCAATGAGCAGACCACTTAAAGATCTCCTGCGTACCTCAGATCTGTCTAAAGCAGATATTGAGAAACTGCTCACGACCGCCAGAAAGTTTGCTGAAAAACCGCTCAGCGCAAAGAAAACTTTAGCAAATCAAACTGTGGCAATTTATATGACTAAGTCCTCAACTAGAACGCGGATTGCCTCTGAAACTGCAGTTGCACACTTAGGTGGATCCCCGATTTTTTTACGAGCTGATGATCTGCAAATTGGTCGAGGTGAGACGATATCTGATACGGCAAAGATAATCTCAGGTTTTTGTAGTGCACTGATCGTCAGAACATTTGCTCAATCTGATGTTGAAGAGCTTGGCAAATATGCCAGTGTCCCAGTTATTAATGCATTAACTGATGACGATCACCCAACCCAATTATTAGCTGATTGGGTAACGATCAGAGAAAATTTTGGTAAGGATTTAACCGGTCGCAAATTTGTATATATTGGAGATGGAAATAATGTGGCCGCCGCTTGGTTGATTATGGGTGCAACAATGGGAGCCCATGTTGTAGTTGCATCTCCAGCTGGAAAATGGGAGCCAAAACCATCGGTAATTTCTGCTGCGAAAAAAATTGCAGAAAGCTCTGGCGGTAAGGTGGAGGTAATAACTGATCCTAAAGCTGCTGCTTCCGGGGCGAGTGTGATCTACACCGATGTCTGGATGTCTATGGGAGATTCAGAAACAGATCGAGCTGAGAAAATTACAGCGCTAACTCCCTATGCAGTTAACAGTGATTTAATGAAATTAACTGTGGCAGATTCAATTTTTATGCATTGCCTACCGGCTCATCGTGGTGAAGAGGTTTCTGCAGAGGTAATTGATGGCGAAAAATCTGTTGTCTGGCGCCAGGCATTTCACCGTAGAACAACCATTCAAGCCCTGCTTTATCACCTAACAAAAGGTGATTTGGTTGGTAATAAGTAAAGTAAGGGTTAGGTAAAGTAAGCAAATGCGAATTGCAGTGCCTAAGGAAACCAAGCAGGGTGAAAAACGTGTTGCCTTAGTGCCAGACATTATTTCTAAATTAACCAAAGCAGGTCTTGAGGTTGTGATTGAATCACAAGCTGGTAGCGCTGCCGAATACTCTGATCAACAATATATTGATGCCGGTGCACAAATAAAAAGTAGTGATGTGCTTGGTGGCAGTGATGTGGTGTTATCAGTACAACCATTGACGATTAATCAGATTAAATCATTGAAAAAAGGTGCCATTACAATCTCATTTTTATCTCCTACCTCAGCAGCCGATGTAATAGATGCTGCAGTTAGTGCTGGAGTCACGGCAATTTCTCTAGAAATGGTGCCAAGAATCTCTCGAGCTCAATCAATGGATGCCTTAACCTCGCAGGCACTCTGTGCTGGATATAAAGCTGCCCTAGTAGCAGCAGAGCTATCGCCAAAATTCTTTCCGCTACTTATGACAGCTGCAGGAACTGTTACCCCTGCCAAAGTTGTGGTCTTAGGTGCTGGTGTTGCTGGTCTTCAAGCAATTGCAACTGCTAAGAGATTAGGTGCTGTGGTATCGGCATATGATGTTCGCCCAGCCTCAGCTGATGAAGTTAAATCCATGGGAGCAAAGTTCATCACCTTAGAACTTGAAGCATTAGAAGGTGCTGGTGGATATGCACGAGAGATGACACCAGAGCGCGCAAATAAGCAACGAGAATTGTTATCACCCTATATTGCAGCTGCAGATGTATTAATCACAACGGCAGCAGTACCAGGTAGAACTGCGCCTGTCTTAGTGACTGCACAAATGGTTGCCCAAATGGCACCAGGTTCAGTTGTAGTCGACTTAGCGGCTGAGAGTGGTGGAAATGTTGAAGGATCTGTTGCAGGTGAAATTGTTACAACATCAGCAGGAGTAAAGATCTGGGGCGGTAAAGATGTTCCAAGTCAGTTGGCATTTCACGCTTCAATGTTATTTTCCCGAAATGTGGTAAACCTACTTTTATTGATGACAAAAAGTGTGGATGGTAAGCCAACAGGAGTAATAGAGCCTGACTTTTCAGATGAGATTATTGATTCAGCAACACTTACCCATAATGGGCAAAAGCGAGAGAAGGTTAAGTAATGGCATCTGAGTTAATGAGCAATGAGCTTGCCCTGCTTGCAATTTTTATTCTTTCAGTCTTTGTTGGATTTGAAGTAGTTTCAAAAGTTTCAACTACCCTGCACACGCCATTGATGAGTGGTGCGAATGCGATCCATGGAGTCATCTTGGTTGGCGCAATTGTGGTGGCAGACCATGCTAAAACTACTCTTGAGATTTCACTTGCTATAACTGCGGTAGTGCTCGCAACTATAAATATGGTTGGTGGGTTTGTGGTTACCGATCGAATGTTGCAGATGTTTAAAGGTAAACCCAAATCAAAAAAAGACCAAGGTAGTGACAAATGAGTCGTGACCTTTATGACTTAATAGGTTTAGTAGCAGCTGTCTGCTTCATCCTGGCACTTAAGGGGCTCTCCTCTCCAAAATCTGCCAGACGCGGTAATTTGATTGGCGCACTAGGTGCAACTATTGCAACGATAATTGTTTTCTTTTATGCCAATGAAGGCCAGGCGCTTAACAATCAAACCTTAATTCTTGGCGCTATAGCCTTTGGTGTAGTTGTTGGCGTACCTGCGGCCCGCAAAGTGCAAATGACACAGATGCCTCAGCTAGTTGCCTTATTTAATGGTGTTGGTGGTGGAGCAGCCGCCTTGGTGGCAATTGTTGAGTATCTAAAGCTTGGTGATGGCGCAACAACTGCGGTTGTAGTTGCGACGGTCTTTACGGTAATTGTTGGTTGTGTCTCATTCTCTGGTTCCATTGTAACTTTTCTAAAATTACAAGAGTTGATGACAACAAGACCAGTAATTTTTCCATTTGGGCGCCAGATAATTGCTTTAACACTAATTGGTGTACTTGTTAGTGGTGGTTGGGTAATCACTACCGGTGGAACTACCCCGTTATTGGTAAATGGTGTGCTCTCATTATTATTTGGTGTTCTTTTTGTGCTGCCAGTTGGCGGCGCTGATGTACCAATTGTTATTTCGTTGCTTAATGCATTTACCGGGTTGACTGTTGCTGCATCTGGATATGTATTAGAAACAACTTTGTTAATCGTTGCTGGAACATTAGTAGGTGCTTCCGGAACTATATTGACCAGATTAATGGCAGAGGCGATGGGAAGATCCTTATTTGGAACTCTGTTTGGCGCATTCACGGCCAAGGCAACTGCGCAAACTGGTCAAGTCGATGCCCGTCCGGTTAAATCCGGATCAGCTGAAGATGTGGCAATACTTCTAAATTATGCACAACGAGTTGTGATAGTTCCTGGCTTTGGATTAGCAGTTGCCCAAGCGCAGCACACAGTAAGAGAGCTAGCAGATTTACTTGCTGCCAAGGGAGTTGAAGTTGCCTACGGTATTCATCCAGTTGCTGGCCGCATGCCAGGACATATGAATGTGCTGTTGGCTGAAGCAAATGTTCCATATGAACAATTGGTAGAAATGGAGGAGATAAATCCAACTTTTCCTCAAACTGATGTGGTGCTAGTTGTTGGCGCAAATGATGTTGTGAATCCAGCAGCAAAAACCACACCTGGATGTCCAATATATGGCATGCCAATTTTAGATGTTGCACTTGCAGCAAATGTGATCTTCCTCAAACGATCTATGCGTCCTGGATTTGCTGGTATTGAAAATGAACTCTTATATGAGCCAAAGACCACATTACTATTTGGTGATGCAAAGGATTCGCTAACAAAAGTGGTTAGCTCTTTAAAAAGTCTATAAGGAATAATTCAGAGTATTTTTTAGTTATAGTTAGAGTCTGAATTAATTAACTGAGGAGAAAAATTGCCAGCTGTTACCGTAAAAGATATAACTGTGCTGCCTAGAGTTGTATCGAAACCAAATAGTCGTGCGCGTCGCGTAAAAAGCATCACCACCGCACCACAGGGCCATGAAGGTGAAGGTTTTCCGGTAAGAAGAGCATTTGCTGGAGTTGACTTAGCTGATTTAGATCCATTTATTCACTTAGATCAAATGGGTGAGGTTGAGTACGCACCTGGTGAACCAAAGGGAACTCCTTGGCACCCCCATCGTGGGTTTGAAACAGTCACTTACATAATTGATGGCATCTTTGATCATTATGACAATCATGGTGGCGGCGGAACAATCTCTGATGGAGATACCCAGTGGATGACTGCTGGTGCAGGAATTTTGCATATTGAAACCCCGCCAGAACATTTAGTTGTTAGTGGTGGTTTATTTCATGGCTTTCAACTTTGGGTAAATCTTCCTGCTGCAAAAAAGTGGTCACCTCCTGCTTATCAAGATTTACGCGCCTCAGATGTAGCGTTGCTTTCCTCCGCAGATGGTGGTGCGCTCTTGCGAGTGATTGCCGGAGAGGTTGCAGGTCATAAAGGACCAGGTGCAACCCAAACACCAATTACCTTGGTACATGCAACATTGCAACCTGGCTCAGAGTTGAGATTGCCTTGGAATCCTGCGTACAACGCACTTGCTTATGTTCTAAATGGTTTTGGCACTGTAGGAGATGAGAAACATGCAATTAAAACTGGACAACTTGTTACCTATCGTGATGGTGATGAGATAGTGATTGCAGCAGATTTAACTCAAGAGTCTCGCGCACCAACTTTAGATGTTTTAATTCTGGGTGGACTACCAATCAAAGAACCAGTTGCATGGATGGGCCCATTTGTCATGAATACAAAAACTGAAGTATTGAAAGCATTTGATGATTTCCAAAAAGGCGTTCTGGGAGTTGTTCCACCCGACTGGAGTAAGGCAAAGAGACCAGTTAGTAGAGATGGAATTGGGTACAAATTAAGTGGCGACCTTAAAGGCGTTCATGGCACACCAACAACTCTGCAGGAGAGTTAAAAGTAATCTAACTACTTTTCCTCGTTACCAATTTCTTTGATCAATTCAAAATCTGCCCCACCTAATTGCCCTTGGGCGGCATATAACTCAAGCTTTGCCCTGGTATCGGCAATATCTAGATTGCGCATTGTTAATTGTCCAATTCGATCAGCTGGGCCAAATGCAGCTGACTCAGTTCGCTCCATAGATAACCGCTCAGGTGAGTAGGTAAGATTTTTTCCTTGCGTTTTCATAATTGAGTAATCATCACCACGACGTAATCTAATTGTGACCGAACCAGTAACCGCCGATGCCACCCATGAGGTAAGTGACTGGCGAAGCATCAAGGATTGTGGGTCAAACCAACGACCTTCATAAAGTAATCGTCCAAGTTTGCGACCTTGCTCATGATAGGTAGCGATTGTGTCCTCATTATGAATACCACTTACCAATCGTTCATAAGCAATAAATAGCAATGCTAATCCTGGTGCCTCATAAATTCCTCGACTTTTTGCCTCAATGATTCGATTCTCAATCTGATCACTCATACCAAGTCCATGACGACCACCAATTGCATTTGCCTCCTGAATCAAAGCAACTACATCTTTAAAACTTTTTCCATTGATTGAAGTTGGTCTGCCTTGATTAAACTCAATAATCACATCTTCCGTATCGATTTTGACTGATGGATCCCAGAATTTGACTCCCATTATTGGATCCACAATTTCAATATTTGAATCTAACTCCTCAAGAGATTTTGCCTCATGAGTTGCGCCTAAAATATTTGCATCGGTGCTATACGCCTTCTCTACTGAGTCACGGTATGGCAATTTATGATCGGCTAACCACTTAGACATTTCTTTTCTACCGCCAAGCTCTGTCACAAAATCTTTATCCAACCAAGGTTTATAAATCTTTAACTTTGGATTAATTAATAATCCATAACGATAGAAACGCTCAATGTCATTGCCTTTATAGGTTGAACCATCTCCCCAAATTAAAACATCATCGGCAAGCATCGCTCTTACCAACAAGGTTCCAGTAACTGCCCGACCCAGCGGAGTGGTATTGAAATATGCCTTACCAGCAGTTGTAATGTGAAATGCGCCGCAAACAAGAGCTGCTAATCCCTCTTCAACCAATGCAGTTTTACAATCAACCAATCTGGCGATCTCTGCGCCATACTCTTTTGCTCTATCTGGCACACCTTGAATATTTTTCTCGTCATATTGACCCAGGTCAGCTGTGTAGGTACAAGGCCTAGCGCCTTTATCTTTCATCCAAGCAACTGCAACTGATGTATCCAGTCCACCGCTGAAAGCGATACCAACCTTTTGTCCTACTGGTAAAGCAGATAGCACCTTAGACATGGCATCAGTCTAACCTTTACAACTAAAACCCCGCTTGGTTTAAG
>CAZDKV010000015.1:0-13267 GCA_964506125.1 uncultured Candidatus Nanopelagicus sp. | reverse complement strand
GTGATGCCGATCAGATAAGGCATTTGCCACCGCCTCTGCCATCTCAATCTGGCCAACACGTGGTGAGCCACCAATTGCGGTAACTGCTGCATCTAACGCACTTCTTACCTTTTTTGAATACTCACTCACTAGGGCAGATTATTTGATTAAGACAAAAGAGATGTTGTTTTACCAGCGAGCCCTATAAATTTAACTCAACTGCTCACTGAGCACATTTGAATCCCAAGCATCAAAGCCAGAAACTACCATTCCATCCTTGAGGCGGTCGATACTCACACCATCTACTGAGATCTTCTTACCAGTCGCCCCCTTATCAAGATACTGCCCAAGGTGAGTACCAGTTAGTTTCCACCTCGAGACTACAACATCTCCTTCTGCAATTAACTCTTCAATTGCAAAATTGATATCTGGAAATGCTATTCGCCATTTACGCCACTGAGTCCTAAATGATTCTCTTCCTACGCCAAATTTTGGATCATTACCTGCAGCATCTTCGGCGATAAACCTATCAATTGCACTTTCGTCACCTTGATTCCAAATTTGTTCAAAAAATTGCCGAACTAACTCTTTATTCTTAGCCAGATCTGACATCAAAACCCAGTTTCTACAATAGATTTAATAACTCTTATTTACATTAGTTTAAATCTAAACTACTTACTTTTCAACCAGTCAAATGGTTATTAAGCATCTATAGATCAGTTTTACTAAGATTGAAGCTTGCGTTAGGAAAATCAAAAAAATGGATTAAATTTTGTGAAGCAGGAAAAATCATATGATTCAGGGGAAAACTACCTCAATTATCGGATCAAATACTCAATAAATCCTAGTTTTGGCTCAATCTACTTGTTTTATGCGAAAATACCTCATGGCCAAATTAGGTTCATCAATGGAATTGGAAATCTCACAGATCCCAGAGGTTTTTCAAACCATTCTGGATAATTCCAGTCAATTTAATAAAACACGTGATATTTTCGCAGCAAATGATTTTAAATCAGTTCAAATTTTAGGTCGTGGAACTTCAGATAATGCTGCTCACTTCTTAAAGTATTTAATCGAGACGAAAATTGGTATTCCAGTCGGTCTTACTTCCTTGTCTTCGGTAACAATTTATTCGACCCAGCTTAAATTTAATGGCACCTTAGTAATAGCAATGTCGCAAAGTGGTCAATCATCTGATTTGATCAAGTACTTCCAGGCTGCCAAAAATGGTGGTGGATATTTAATAGCGATGACCAATGATGAGCTATCACCATTAGCCCAAATGGCAGATATTCATCTCTCATTATTAGCGGGCAAAGAGGTTGCAGTTGCTGCCACCAAGAGCTATGCCGCTGAACTTTTATGTTCATTAATGCTTGTTGATAGCTGGTTGAATCAAAACACTTCAGCGCAATCTATGCTGCTTCAGGCGAAATCTTTAACAACAGATTTAGATTTGGTTTCAAAAGTTATTGACTCGATTAATATACAAAATGAAATACTGGTACTTGGACGCGGTTTTTCATATCCTAATGCCAAGGAATTTGCTCTAAAAATTCAGGAAACTTGTAAAGTGCCAGTTCAAGGGTTATCAGTTGCCGATTACATGCAT
The DNA here is from genome assembly GCA_964506125.1 of uncultured Candidatus Nanopelagicus sp. GTDB lineage: Bacteria > Actinomycetota > Actinomycetes > Nanopelagicales > Nanopelagicaceae > Nanopelagicus. The sequence goes on along the minus strand of CAZDKV010000015.1, from coordinate 11,676 downwards.
GGGCCAATTTCAGCACTTACCTCAAACACTCAGTTATTTGTTGTGGCCCAGAATGACTCAGATTTAAGCTTTATTCGCGACTATATGACTCAAATCAGAGCCAGATCTCCAAAGATATTTTGGATAGGTACCAAATCTTTAGCTGTGCCTGGAGAGATTGTTATTGAGGGTGCTAAAACTGGAAATGAAATTCTTAATTGCATTATTGATTGCATAATCGGACAGCGCTTAGCCTTAGAGTTTGCCCGAAAGAATGGGTTAGACCCAGATAAACCTACCGGACTTACTAAAGTGACCTTAACAAACTAATGTCTGGCACAGTTATTTACTTTGATGGCGGTGGCGGTGGAATTAGAGCTGCTGCAAGTGAAGATGGCTTAGAAAAAATTCATAAAGATTTTCCAGGAATTACACCTGGTGAGGGCTCGCTCACTGATTACTTGGCAAATGTAGTTACCACATTCGCCAACCAGTTCAAGGGTGATATATCTCGGGCAGTACTGGCCGTTGCTACCTTGCCGGCGGATACTAAGAGTTATCAGGCTATTGCAACTGATGTTTTTAAGAAAAGTAAAGTAAAAGAGATTTGGATCTGCAGTGATTCAGTAAGCTCATGCGCGGCCGCTATTGAATCTGATGGCGTAGTCATTACTGCCGGTACAGGAATTACCGCACTTGCGGTGGGTAAATCAGGCTCCATGTTGCACACATTATCTGGTGATGGTCACCTAATCGGAGATGTGGCTAGTGCATATTGGATAGGCCGGATGGGTTTAAATTTTGCAGTTCGTTCAAGCGATGGGCGTGATGAGAGTGCAGGGGCTGCGCAATTACTTTCAGAGGCGTGCCAACACTTTAATGCAGATCCATACCATTTACCTCACATAGTGCATCAAAGTAATCGTGCAGTCCATGCCATTGCTCAATTTGCCCAGTTGGTAAATGAGTTAGCAGTTGCCGGAAATGGCAGGGCTCTGGAGATCATTGATATGGCTGGCGATGAGATTTATCTAATTGCTAATACAGCTAAGCGAATATGTAATGGTGATATGAATTTTCAAGTTGCACTTCTTGGCGGCGTATTGGCAGAGGGAACCATGGTTTATAAAAATGCAGTAGCAAAAATACAGGCAGCTGGAATGAATATTCATAAAACAAATAAATCTCCACTAGATGGTGCAAAGCTATTGGCAGAAAAAAAAGATTCTGGAATTTTTGCTTCGTTGATTAAGATATACAAGGCTGATAATTAATGAAACCAAAATATATAGATTTACAAGTTAATGGTCATGGTGGTGTGGATTTGTTATCGGCGAATACTGCTGATGAAGTCAGAATTGTTAGCCGATCACTATATAAAAATGGGGTGGCAGGTTATCTACCGACCATAATTACCTCCTCACTTCAATCTGCGGTGAAGAGTATTGAATTGATTGAAAGTGTTCGCAAAAATCCAATGCCAGAAGAGGCAATAATTCTTGGAATTCATTTGGAAGGGCCGTTCATTTCAAGTGAAAAAGCAGGTGTTCATCCAAAAGAATTTATTAGCTCTCCTAACTTAGATCACTTGAAGACTCTGCTATCTGCTGGACTAATTAAGCAGGTTACTCTGGCGCCAGAGCTTGTAGGAGCAATTGATTTGATCAAATTTTTAGTAGAGCAGAAAATTGTGGTTTCACTTGGTCACTCAAACGCATCTAAATCAGAGGCAAATGCGGGCTTTGATGCTGGTGCCAAAACGGTAACTCACCTTTTCAATGGAATGCCTAAACCACCTATTGAAGGGTTAAGTGATGCGGCAATTGAACGTCCAGATGTTATGGTGCAGATAATTGTTGATGGTGTTCACGTTTCCGATGAACTGCTTGTTAAAACTCTGCCGAAAATTATGGATCGATTCATAATAACAAATGATGCTGTTGCAGCCGCCGGGCTTGGAGATGGAAGTTTCAACTTTGGCGATATCCATGTGGTGGCAAAAGATGGCCAAGCAAGAAGCATTGATGGAAAATTAGCTGGTGGTATAGCAAATCTAAGTGATTCCATAAATCGCTTAATTACTCTCGGTATTCCACAAGATATCGCAGTTGCAAGCGCCACCACTAGACCTTGTCAGCTACTTGGGCTCAAATATGAATCAGTTATTAGCCAATTGAAGTAATTTTTCAAATATTTGATCAATTTCACGCTTTATCTCAACACTTAAGATTGTTCTGACTGGACCACGTTGACGATCGGATGTGAAGATCCCCTGCTTAACCAGTAAGTACTTTTCAACGGCAACATAACCATCAATATTTTGTTGGAATGCCACAAGCTGTGAGATTAGCCTATGGAGTTCTTTAGAGAGCTTTTGATTATTTGCCTCTAATGCATCCCAAAATTTGATGATAGCCCAAGGAATTTCACTACCTGGCATTGTGCCAACTAAACCCAACGGATGCGTATCTAGTAAATCAAGACCACTTTGACCTTCAAAAATCTTGGCTTTGCCATTCGCGATCTCTTGTAATGCAGCGGCTCGTTCTTTAACTGGCTTGGCCTCAGGCTTAAATTGCACTTTATCAGTTCCATATTTTTTTATCAGATCACCATAAAGTTGAAGATCTAATGGTTGACCCATGTAATTACTTGCATCCTGGACAATCAGTGGAATATCAATGGCTTCAATGATTGCGCAGTAGTAGAGGTGAATCTCAGAAGAGGTGGCAGGAAATGATGCTGGTGGAGTTGCCATCAAAGCAGTTGCACCATCACTCTGCGCCCATTTCGCCAATGAAACCGCGATTGCAGTACTTTCCCCACCAACGCTGACAATTAATGGAACTCGCTTGTCTATGATTTTAAGCGCTGATTGCCACTGATGGCGCCGCTCCTGGGCGGTAAATCGCATAACCTCTGAAACCATTGCCAAAACTAATCCTTTAACGCCACAACTAATCAGCCAATCAATTTCTCTTTTGAAAATAACTTGATCAAGATTGTCATTTTGATCCAACGGGGTCTGCAAGACTGAATAAACACCACGTTCCATGTAACTCTCCCCTACGGTATCAAATAATATTTGTTGTTTAGTTATTTAATATTTGCTTTAGATTCTCTAAGTCAGATTTGCGCATAGTATCTAAAAGATAGAAATCAATTTCATTTACTCCAAGCCTAACTAGCGAATCAATTTTTTGAGATAAATTACTAGCGCTTGTGCTATCAGGATAAGTTGGCCTCAGAATTGCTGTGATATTTGGCGCTACATTATTCAGATAATTCTCAGCCAGTTTGGCTACTTGGGTACTTTCTCGACGATATATCAATGGCTCATAGCGATCAATTATCTGACTAATTTTGGCATTATCAATTCCAACTTGCCAGCTATTTACAATTGCATTCTCTGAGTTTGTATCAATAAGGGGTGCCTGATCAACAAAATTAAAACTGATCTTCGCCTTACTAGTTACCTCAGATATTTGTTTATAAAGATTGGCAACAGCTTCTTCTCTACTAGCCAGATACTGAAGAATTGGCTCACCAACAATCTCTGCCAGTAATGATTTATCTAATTTCTTATCCAGCCAAGGATCTTTATCTTCAAAAACCTTAAGGAGCAAGGTAGAAACCTTTGCCATTAACTGATCAGCACTTAAGTTTTGTGGATCATAATTTTCCTTACAGTATCTGCAAAAACATAATGCAAATAAGAATTCAGTAATGGGACTTAGCTCGATAAAAAATCGCTCATGATGCTCACCATGGCGTGCGCCATGAAAATGTAGTGATTCAGCACGAATGCCATTAATCCCCCGACCTGCCAAATCTCGCGTCATTCCTATTGCATACTCAGCTACTGCAGGATTTGCAGGGCAAAGTTCTGAATAAAACTTATTACCTAGCGCATTAGTCACTACCGAGTCTGGATGTGCCATACCAAGAGCAGAGTTATGCATGTAAACCGCCCAAGCATTTACCTCAAAACTATTTTCATGGGCTGCCTTTAGCACTGACTCTAGAATTTGATTGCTGGGAAGTTGATCCTTCAAATCAGGCTTTAGGGCACTTGCCGCATACGCCTTATTATCAACTTTGTAATAGTGAAACCCGTCAGAAAGATAAGCCAGTTCAGGACCCTGGCGAAGTAGGAGATCGCGACTGCTATGGTAATTCAGCGCAAGGTTTATTCCAGAAAATCCATAACTTTTTAAATCTGAAACAACCTTGTCTGCGGGTTCTTTAAAGAATGTGTATGCAAGTGTAAATGCGTTGGATTTAATGCCACTCATTTCACGCTGCCGGCGGTTAAACCACCCACGAGATACTTTTCGATCGCTATAAAAAGAATTACCACTGGAATGATGGCAATAATTGTGGAGGCAAACAAATACTCCCAAGCAATATCATATTGACCAATAAATTGAGTCAATCCGACTGGAAGTGGTTTTTTATCCACCGAACTAATAATTGTTAGGGCGATTGTAAACTCATTCCAAGCTGCAACAAAGGTGAAAATGATGGCGGTGACTACACCAGGTAGCGCAACAGGAATCGTTATTTTTCTTAGGGCTTGCAATCTGCTACACCCATCAATTAATGCTGCCTCCTCTATTTCAGCCGGGATACTGGAAAAAAAGCCAGCCAGAAGCCAAATCGAGAATGCCAAGTTAAATCCAGCATTCAAAATAATTAATGCTAAATAAGAATCAAGTAGGTTAAAGAAATCTACCTCGCGAAAAATTCCAATAATTAGAGCGGTTGGAGAGAACATTTGGGTAGCAAGTACTAAAAGTAAGAATACGCCTCGAAATTTGAATCTGTATCTAGCTAAAAAGTAGGCAGCAGGTAAGGATACGAGCAATACAAGAATCGTTGCCGAGATTGAGATAATCAAACTTGATTTTAGATAATCTGCAATAGGTGCGTTATCCCACAAATCTATGTAGTTTCGCCATTGCCAAACCTGAGGGAAATGAGTGGTTGGATATGCATATAACTCTTCATGAGTTCGCACCGAGGTTAAGAACATATGAATGTATGGGTATAGGAAGAACCAAGCAATTAAATAAGCAACTGAAATTGTGACAATCTTCTTGCCAGTTATTTTTCTTGATTTTGTACTTTTCACAACTCAGTCCTTGTCGCTTTTGTAAGCTTTAGATACAAGCTAACAATCAAAAGGATAACAATAAAATTAAATACTCCAAGGGCAGTTGACTGACCCATATTTGATTCAATGAAGGCTAATTTGTATGCAAAGGTGGTGGTGGTGTCGGTTTCATATCCTGGTCCACCCCTTGTCATAATCCAAATAATTGGGAATGAATTAAAGACATTGATTAGGTTAATAATTGTGGCAATCAGCAAAGCATTTCTTAGTAATGGAAACTTTATTCGTCGATAAGTTTGCCAGTGATTAGCCCCATCAACAGATGCTGCCTCCACAATATCGTTAGGGATGGATTGCAATCCGGCCAGCAGCACATAAGTTGTAAAAGGTATGGAGACAAAAACAGCAACAGCCATCAGAACATAAAATGAACTGCCGGGATTGTTGATCCAATCCACAGGCTCAGTGATCAATCCAAGTTGGGTAAGAGTTAAATTAAATTCACCTGAGTAAGCATCTAAAATCCAAGTCCAAATCATAGAGGTCATAACAACTGATGCCGCCCATGGAAAGATCAGGGCCCAGCGAACATATTTACGCCCTGGAAAATTTTGATTGATTAATTGTGCTAAAGGTAAAGACAAAATTACGGTAAAAAATACAATGCCAAAGACCCAAAGAAGAGTTCTACGGGCAACCGGATATAAATCTGGATTTGCTAGCAACTCTCGATAATTGGTAAATCCATGAAAATCTAACAAACTGCCGGCAATTGAGATATCAGTGAAAGAGATTCTTACTAACTCGATAACCGGCCAAATCACTACCAAAATAATTAATAGCAAGGCCGGCCCTATCCAAGGCAGGGCACTCACTAGAGATACATCATGAGTTGCAACAGATTTCTTTCTTTTTGTTGCTTCGCTCTTTATAAGCAGTTTGCTACTCAAAGCTCCTCATTCCAAAACCATCAACCTACTTATGATTGCACTAAATGTGTTATAAGCGGGATTGGTGATTACTCACACAATCCCGCTTATAAGTCCAACCCCTTAATTACTTTTTTCAGTAATTAATTTGTACCAGCTTTTTCAGCATCCTTCTGTAAGGAATCCAAAACAGTCTTTGGATTCTTAGTGATACCTGTGCCGATTTGAGTTGTTATCTTGGCGACGACAGGACCCCAGGCACCTAGTGTTCCTGGGTAGAAGATTGCATTTGGAAGTTGCTCAATGAATGGAAGCAATGATGAATCCACTTCAGTTGAAGCTGACTTGGTTGCTGGGATAAATCCACCGGCAGCCTTTAGGAAGCCAGCGTAATTCTTACCCTCAAACAAGAAGTTTAGATACTTAGAAACAGCATCCTTGTTACCAGGCTTCTTGAAGGCCATGAAGTAATCCTGGACTCCAAGTGTGATTGGCTTCTTGCTTGCGTTAGCAGATGGGAATGGGGCAACACCGTAGTCAACCTTGCTCTTGTAATCCTTCAATGTTGAAGGGAAGAACACGGAAGCATTGATCATTGCCACTCTACCTTGGGCAAACAACTTAAAGGCATCAGTACGGTTTGTTGATGCTGGGTTTGGTTGTGTGTAACCAGCTTTCACCCAAGCTCTTAGTTGATTAAGAGTCTCTAAGTTTTCCTTAGAGTTGATAACCCACTTCTTTGTGCTCTCGTTGAAGTAACGTCCACCGTTACCACCTGCCCAGATTTGGAACTCAGCTTGAGCCTCTTCTGAACCTAGTGGAATCGCTAATGGATAAACACGTGGGTACTTTGCCTTGATCTTCTTGGCAGCAGCTGTTACCTCAGCCCAAGTTGTTGGGATCTTGGTATTGCCAGCACCGTAGAACAAAGCCTTATTAATGAAGAACATACGTGCTGAAGCTAAATCTGGGACTGCATACTCAACACCGTTGTACTTTGAGTTATCACGGAATGCAGTAACAAAGTCAGATAGTTTTGCCTCAGTGAAGAGATCGCTGGTCTTGTATAACAGATCCTCAGCAGCAAACTCTGAGAATGTGTTGAGGTTTAACACATCTGGATATGACTTGGTTGAGATATATGTTCGACCCTTAACCAAGATGTCATCCCAACTTAGATTCTCATGTTCAACCTTTATGGTTGGGTTAGCAGCCATAAAGCGAGCATTTAAGTCGGCGTAATACGCCGGCATCGCATCTGTGTAGTTAGGGGTAACAACCTTGATTGTTACGGTATTAGCTTGGGCTGGGGCAGCTACCAACAAGCTTGCCGCCAAACCAAATGAAGCCAGCGCAACAACTCTGCGCTTGGTTAGTTTTTTCATTTATTAGTCCTCCTAGGATCCCACATGCTTGTGGGGTGGCTTAGCCCACCACTATTTTCAACTTCAGGCAAGGGGGAGGCTGGCTTATAAGGTAACGCTTTGATATCAATGGCTAGTACCCCTATAGCCCCCTGGTACTCACCCTGCTTTACGAAGCCCCACTCCAGGAGTTGCCTCAGTTCGATTGCCATGACGCAAGGTAGCTACGCCATTTACCCACACCATCTCAAATCCATTAGCAGGCAATCGTGGTTGCTCATATGTTGAACGGTCAACCACTGTGTTGGCATCAAATAAAACTAAATCTGCTTTCATTCCCACTTTGACTAATCCGCGATCTGTTAATCCCAACCGCTTTGCTGGTCGACCAGTCATCCTGGCAATTGCACCATGTAATGTTAAAACCTTCTCTTGTCTGGCATAAACACCTAAATATCTAGCAAAGGTGCCATAACCGCGCGGGTGTGGGCGGTTACCAGTCAATATGCCATCACTGCCAACCATATGGCGAGAGTCTTGCATGATTGCTCTGACATTTGGTTCATGTCCTGCAAAAATAACACAGGATGCTTTTAGCTCCTCATCAATAATAAAATCCAGGTAGAAATCCTCAACTTTTTTATCGACTAGCTTTGCAGCTGCTACTAAATCCATTCCAACAAACTTTAAATTATGTGGTTTTTCAACACCAGCGATATTTATAGCCGGCCAATTAACAACTCCGCCCTGATTACCATCACTGCCAGACACGGTTAATTCATGGATAACCTTTAGGCGATTGTCTTTAACAGCTAATCGTTTAATAGTTTCCTTTGACCCACCAGCTTGCACCCAGGATGGCAGTAGCGCATGCAGATAGGTTGAACCAGCCAGATAAGGGTAGGTATCAAGGGTGACATCCACTCCCTCTTTTTCTGCATTATTTAGTTGCTCAAACAACAAGCCAGTTTTTCCATGAAAGTTTGCATGACTCATGTGACAGTGGGTTAAATGAAGTGGAGATTTAGATAATTTAGCAATATCCAAACACTCAACAACTGCATCTAAAAATTTGGCCCCATAATTTCGATGATGTGGGGCGTAGTAACCACCAAACTCGGCAACAACCTTACAAAGCTGCACAATCTCATTGTTATCTGCATACATCGCAGGGGTGTAAGTAAGCCCAGCTGATAGGCCAAAGGCACCCTGCTCCATCCCCTGCCGGGTTAACCGTTTCATATCCTCCAACTCATCTGGGGAGGCATGTCCTGGCTCATTTCCTCTTACCAACATTCTTACCGATCCATGGGGAATTAAATATGCAACATTTACAGCACACCCTTCATCTACCCGAGATAGGTACTCACCCACGGTATGAAAATTCCAGTTAACATCTTTTGGATCTGAGTTCCAACCAAATAATTGCTCACGTAACTCAAGTAAGGTTTCTGGATTACTTGGCACATAACTAAGTCCATCTTGGCCAACAACCTCAAGTGTGACACCTTGCGTTACCTTAGCTAGATGTTGTTTGTCGGTAAGAACTGCAAGATCAGAGTGTGCATGCATATCAATAAATCCAGGAGCCAAAGTTAAATCTGAGCCATCAATTACCTTACCCTCTTCAGCTCCCCTTAAAATCGTGCCAACCTGAGAGATAACTCCATTTGTAACCAATACATCCTGCCGAGTTGCAGGAGTATCGCAACCATCAATTACATTTGCCCCACGTATGGTGAAAGTATTTTCACTCATGCGATTTAATCAGAACCTTCAACCATCTTAAACATTGGGGCATATCCTGCTAACAATCCACCATCAACCACAAACTCACTACCGCTAATCCACTGCGCCTTATCTGAAAGTAAAAATAAAACCGCCTCTGTAACATCTACTGGCGTACCAACTCGACCAAGTGGATACCAAGGTTTTAACTTTTCAAAAATTTGTGGATTTCTATCTACCCGCGCCTGCCAAGCATCGGTAGCAATTGTTCCTGGGACCACAGTTGTGCACCTAATACCATCTGGACCATATCTAACTGCAACAGTCCTAGTCAGCGCATGAATCCCAGCCTTGGCCACTGAGTAGGAGTCACTGCCAATCATCGCTTTGGCATTAACGGTGCCGATATTGACTATGCACCCCGATTTACGCTTAATCATTCCTGGCAAAGTAGCTTTTATTGTTAAAAAACTACCTGTCAAAGTGACGGCGAGTGTGCGATTCCAAACCTCAAGAGAGGTGGCTAGCAGATCCTCTGGATCGTGGATCATCGCATTGTTTACTAAGCAATCAATCTGTCCAAAATCCTTCTCAATCGCAGCAAAATTATTAATGATCTGAGTTTCAGAGGAGATATCTGTTTGATAACCCTTTGCATTTATCCCCATACCCAACAGATCATTTACAGTTGAATCTAGATTTTCAGCGATTACCTCAACTAAAGCAACCTTTGCTCCCCGTTGACCGGCACCAATTGCAATCTGACGTCCAATACCTCGACCAGCACCGGTAACAACTACCACCTTGCCAGCTAAATCTTGTGCAGTTGTCATGTTATTAATTTGGTAGCGCGACTACAAAATCGATTTCAACTAGTATGTTAATTAAATCTGAACCAACTGTTGTGCGGACTGGAAAAGGGGCAGAGAAAAACTCGCGGTAAACCAGATCATATGCTGCAAAATCTCGATTAACATCTTGCAGGTGGGCAGTCACCTTAACCACATCTGAAAATTTTGCACCCTTAACATCCAAAATCTTTTGAAGGTTTTTCAGAGTCTGACGAGTTTGCTCTCCTACCCCACCATCAACAATCTTGCCAGTTGCAGGATCTACTGGTCCCATTCCGCAGGTGTAGAGAAAGCCATTAGCAACTACACCATGTGAGTAAGAACCACCTGGTGCCGGGGCTTGAGAAGCGTTGATATGTTCGACTGACATTAGATCTCCTTTGGATTAATTGAAATTAGAAAAATGTATATAAGCAATCTACAACATCATAATTGTCGTTGACTAGGGGAATTAGCCGCCATTTATCAAATGTAGTACAAGGATGAGAGATTCCCAACCCAATCAACTGCGATATTGCAAAATCCTGCTTACTTTTTAGGTAGCCATGCTGATCATTTAACTTTTCAATTAGACCAGAAAAGGGGGTTAAGCCATGGTCATATCTGGCAAATGGAATTGGATTGTGTAGATCATTACCGATATCTCTCTTACCAAGATTTAAAACCCCAAAATTAGGCTCTGGTGTACTGATAATCTGTGCCCAGACCTCAATTGCTGGCTTAAAGTTCTGATCTGAATCTCGAAATGGGTAAATCTCTTCATAATACTTACTATCGTGGGTGACATAACCACCGCTGCGCAACAATAAAATCTTCTCTTTAGCAAACTTATTTAACTCAGTTGCCACTATCTCAAAGTAGGCGCTGCCACCGGCCGAGATTATAAATACCTCATTACTTTTGAATGGGTAGGTTAGATTTGCAGCTGCAACAATTTTTTGGCAAAAGGACTTTAATCTCTTTTCACCTTTTTTATCTCTAGCAGCTTTTGGCACCGCTCCCTCAAAGCCAGTAACACCGCGCAATTTCAATCTTCTATCTTGGGCAATCGCTTTGGCAATTTTTTCTGCATCAGCTAAATCTCTCACCCCGCCCCGACCATCATCGGTACCAATTTCAATAAATAGATTTTGCTCACCCTGATCTGGGGTGTGCTGTTTAACAATCTCTAAACCTGCTAATGAGTCAACATAGAAAATGATTTCAGCTTCTTTGCTTTTGTTTAAGCGAGAGATCTCGGCAATTGCTGAAGGATCCAACACCTCATTAGCAATAATTAACCTCTTAAAGCCAAAGCCTAGAAAAATACTTGCTTGCCAGAAGTTGGCAATGGTTAAGGCAAAGGCACCAGCCTCGGTTTGCATTTGGGCAATCTGCGGCGACATGGTGGTTTTAACATGGGGGGCAAGCTGTGCACCCACTGATTTACAGTAGCTAGCCATCTGATCAATATTGTTTTTAAGAGCCCGCTGATTTAACACCATTATTGGAAACTGAAAGTTTGAGGTGAAAAGATTTGGTTTTGTCGCTAAAAATGCCGCAAGGGTTTTCCCATAGGAATCTATTGGAAAACCCTTGAAGCTACTTTCAATTACATTGTTACTAAAGCTATGCCCCATCCTGAAACATTATCAAAGATAGAGCGATTTAGAGTTATCAGGAGCAGCCGGAGGTGTTTCCGCAACCTTCGCAGACAAAGCAGGAGCCAG
>CAZDKV010000014.1:0-14970 GCA_964506125.1 uncultured Candidatus Nanopelagicus sp. | reverse complement strand
CCCGGATTATTGTGGCAAGTGCGTAACCTCCTGCTGGTAATCCAAATTGTGCATCAGAAAATAACGCTAAGTACTGCCAGATTGCTAGGTGGTAGGTGATCTCAGTTGCCTGCCAAAACCAAAATGTAATTACCTGCTTACTATTTTGTAGCGCAATTACTGCAAGTGGTGTTAACCATAATATGTACTGAGGTGAGTAGACCTTACCTGCCGTTGTAAAGATAACTACAGCAAATAGTGCAATCGCTGCCAGGTTTGGAGTACTTGGCAGCTTAAGTAGGTAAATAGCTAATCCGATAAATAAGACAATTGATAACAATGGATAGATTAAATCAAGGTGTGAGATATTTATATTAAGGAGAGAGAGTGCGTACCAGATTGATCCAAAATCTGCTCCTCGCTCTAAATTTAATTTAAAAAACCGCCACCAGCCATCAAAATGGGTTAGGGCGATTGGAATATTTATTGCACCCCAAATAATTGCAGTAGTAAAAAGGTATCGATAAAAAAGGTGTAGTTGTGATTTTCGATAAAAAATTATTGCAATTGGCAGGAGCAAAACTATTGGAAAAAACTTTGTTGCAATAGATAGGCCAAGCCAAATTCCACTTACTTCATATTTTTTTCTATCAAAGTAATAAATGGCAAGTAATGTGCTTACCACCGCCCACATATCCCAATTAATAAAAAGACTTGCAATCACCGCCGGAGCTAGTGGAAATAAATATTGATAGGAAGGAGATATTTGCCTGACAATTATTGCTGAGATAAAAAATAAGATAAAGATGATTACTGCATTTATATCAAAAAAGGCGCGAAATGCATTTTCACTTGGTGTGATAAATGAGATCAACCAATTGCCAAGACCAATAATTGGTGGGTACTCAACTGAGTTTGTTGGTGATAAATATGGGAAGGTGTTGGTATTTAGACCGCGCTCTGCAAAAAGTGCTGGAATATCGGTGTAACAAGCATGAACATAATTGTCTGGGGAAGCCCAATCATTTACTCGGCAATGATTAAATTTAAGAAATGAGATCAGACCTGCTGCAAGCAGGATTACTACAAAGGATCTACTTACCAATTTGGTAAGCAAGTGTTATCTCTTTTTCTTATTCGATGGTGATGGTGAAGGAGATGGTGGTATTAATGCTGGGTCCATCTGTGGAACAGCATTAACAAAACTTATTGGTTCACTTCCACCAATAAATGCTGGGGGTGGAAAATCTTGAACTGGTGCATTTTTTAAATAACCTTTTACAAACTCAGCCCAAATTCTTGCTGGGAAGGATCCGCCAGTTACTGAGGTTAAGCCACCAATACCATTTAATGTTTGTGTGGCATCATCTCGATAAAAAGCAACTGAGGCTGCAACCTCTGGTGTGTAACCATTAAACCAAGCAGAGGCGTTGTCATTTGAAGTTCCAGTTTTGCCAGCGGTAGGACGAGCAACTCTGGAACCAACTACTGCAGCAGTTCCTGAGATAGTTGCCTTACTTAACGCATAAGTTAAATCTGCCATTACATCTTTGCTAAACACCTCTTGAGCTTGAATTCGACCCTGATACAAAATTCCTTTATTTGGCCCTTGTACCTCGTTGATGATAAATGGTTTTGCATAAACTCCTTGCGCAGCAAAGGTGGCGTACGCATTAGCAAGATCAATTACATGTGGACTAGCAGCTCCAAGTGAAACAGATGGTGAGGCCACCATCTCAACTGAGTCTGGAATTCCAGCACGCCTTGCAACATCAACAATTTTTTCTAAACCGGCCTTCATGCCAAGTGGGACATAAATAGTGTTGACTGATTTTTCAGTTGCAGTTAGCAGGGACATATCTCCCCAACTCTCACCACCATAATTATTAACAAAGTAAGCCCGGCCAATGCCATCGTCATAAACCTTTGGTGAATCACCATTCCACACTGATGAAAGTGGTATTCCTTGCTCAAGGGCTGCAATTAAAGTGAAGGCTTTAAATGATGAACCACCAGAGGTGATTCCTTGGGTAGCGGCGTTAAATTGATACTTTAAATAATCCTGTCCGCCATACATCGCCAAAATTTCACCAGTGCCCGGCTTTATTGCAACTAAACCAATGTGTAAATTCTCTGGTGCTTTAGTAGGCGCCTCTTTGTTAACTGCCGCAACTGCTGCCTCTTGCGCCTGCTTTACCAAGGTAGTTTTAATGATGTAACCACCGATCATTAATTGCTCATCGGTAAAACCTAATTGATTTAACTCCCGTTCTACCCAGGAGATTACATAACCTTTAGGTCCAGCTAATGCGCCTGATGTAACTCTTGGATTAATAATTGGTAATTTAGTTTTTTCGGCTACCTCTTTTTCTAGCCATTTCATCTCGACCATGCCATCTAATACATATTTAAATCTAGCCTCTAAACGAGTCTGGTTCTCTTTTTTAAATCCCGGGTCATACAAACCAGGGCTTCGAAGCAAACTGGCTAAAACCGCAGCTTGAGCAACTGTTAATTTATCTACTGTGGTGCCAAAGTAAACTTGAGAGGCAGTTTGCACGCCATATGAGCCGCGGCCAAAGTAAATTGTGTTTAAGTAATTTTCTAAAATCTCATCCTTTGTAAATTGATTCTCTAACTTGATTGCAATTACTAACTCTCGCACCTTACGTTGAATAGAGCGCTCAGGGGTTAAAAATGCAGTCTTGGCATATTGTTGAGTGATTGTTGAGCCACCCCTGCCCTGCCCAAGATTTACTACGTTATCCCAAACAGCAGATGCGATTGCAAGAGGATTAATAGCTCGGTTGCTATAAAAATTTCTATCCTCTGCTGCCATTACTGCATTTCTAACCGTTACGGGAATCTCAGCTAAGGTGACCACGGTTCGATTCTCAGAGCCGATTCGACCAATCTCACTACCATCTGCATATTGAATAATTGTTGCTTGGCTATTTACATAAGCATTTGGATCTGGAATTGAAACTGTGAAGTAGGCAAAACCAAATAGAAAAACCCCGGCAACAAAGGTGAAGCCGGCTGCCAAAAAGCCCAATCTGGGTAGTTTTTCTACAAAATTACTCATGTAGCAAGATTACCCGTTAATCATCATCTAATAAGGTGTGAACCTTCCGTGGTGGCTTTCGATACTTGCCATCACCTAATAAAAAGGATTCCACTAGGTGATTCCAGTGGCAACCTGTGCAGATCTCCACCACATAGACTCGAAACTCACCATACTCACTTTGCATTTGGATTAATTCATCTTGATTCTTAATTCGACCTGAGTATTGTCCGAGTTGATCACCAAAGGCATATCGCAGCTCAACTATCTTGAACTTTTTACAAACTGGGCAGGCCCTTTTAGTTAATTCTCCGTGATGTTTTGCAGCCCGTCTTAGGTAAGGATCGGCATCACAGGCATCCATGGCACTAGCTGCTCCTTGAAAAAGTGCAATCAAGGTTCGCCGTTTACTAAGTGAGTAATCAATACTCGATCTCATGGTGGCTAACATAAGATCCAAGGTTAATCCTAAAATAATTACTACGCTTACACCCATGGGGATTTGGCCAGTTAGTAAGGGCTCAAGATTAAATCGGATTCTGACCATCCGCTGGAGTGGTCAGTTAACCGATGGGTTATTCCAATCAGCCTTAGCTAGTTTTGTCCTCTTCTCACCGGAGCGAGCGCCGAACGCCATCTCAGCCGCCCTAGCCTTTGCTGTGGTCTTACTTCCTTATTCTTTAATTGGTCCATATGTGGGTATTTTTTTAGATCGCTTCTCTAGGCAGCGAATTATTAGAAACTGTAATTACCTAAGAGCTGCCAACTTGTTAATTATTGCCTGGTTAGTAAACAGTAGCTCAACTGGGATTGTTTTAACTTTGTTTGTTTTATTTGCATTTGGTGTTAATCGGTTAATTCTCTCTGGATTATCAGCTGGGTTACCGCTGTTGGTAAAGCGAGAGGAGTTGATTGCCGCTAATGCCCTCGCAGTAACTGGTGGCACTATCTGGGTGGTAATTGGTGGCGGTATTGGTATAGGAATTAAAAATCTACTAAGTCAAAGTACTGATGCAGATTTTGCTGATGCTGTTGTAATTTTAATTGCCTCACTTGGATTTTTAACTGCAGCTCTTGCCTGCTTTAGATTAAATAAGTATGAGATAGGACCTGCTGAGCATGAGGTATTAGCTGAATCACGTGGTTATAAAGAGGTGTTAGAGGGTTTGACTATTTTGCGATCACACGCGGATGCACTGCGCGGAATTTTATCGGTTGGTATACAACGAGGTGGTATTACCGCTTTAACTTTGATGGCTTTACTACTTGAGCGAAATACATTTAATGATCCGACTGATCCAGATGCTGGCCTTGCTGGATTTGGTATGGCACTTGCCATTGCCGGTATTGGAATCGGTTTAGGGGCGATCATCTCACCATATGGGGTAATTAGATTTGGCAGGCATCGATGGATGAGATTGTTAATGTTTTTATGTATTCCACCTTTGTTAATTTATGCAGCTGGTATCAATGAAATCTCCATGATTGGTAGTGCTTTTCTAGTTGGTCTTTGTGGCCAAGGAATTAAGGTAACCAATGATGCCTTGGTGCAATCTAAGATAACTGATGAATACCGGGGAAGAGTTTTTGCATTTTATGATGTAGCGGTAAATGCTGGCATTGTTACTGGCGCAATTGGTGCGGCATTGATACTGCCAGACAATGGCGTAACTGCAGTATTACCAATTACTGTTGCAATTTTCTATCTATTTGCAGCCACTGTTTTGATGCGCAAAGCTAATTTTGCTCCTTCCACCATTTAAGTAACTCTTCTTTTGCCTTCTCAGCTCCTTGTGGCCCGTGCTCAAGTCGCAGCTCAAGTAGGAACTCATAAGCTTTGCCCACCATTGGCGAGGGTTTAATTCCAAGAATTTGCATGATCTCATCCCCAGTTAAATCAGGGCGGATTTTATTTAACTCCTCCTGCGCCATTAAATCTTCAATCCGCTTTTCAAGTTGATCATAGGTTTTAGCCAGGCCTTCAGCTTTTTTCTTATTTCTAGTTGTGCAATCTGCCCTTGTTAAAAGATGTAAATGAGTAAGTAATTCACCAGCATCTCTAACATATCTGCGCACTGCAGAATCAGTCCATTCACCTGATCCATAGCCATGAAAACGAAGGTGGAGAAAGGTTAATTTAGCAACATCATTAATTAGATGATTATCAAATCTAAGTTTTTTTAATCGCTCCTTACACATTCTGGCGCCAACCACCTCATGATGATGAAATGAAACTCCACCACCTGGAATTAATTGCTTAGTTTTAGGTTTACCAATGTCATGTAATAAAGCTGCCAGACGAAGGGTTAAATTGGGTCCACCTAAACGTTGCTCTAATCCAATCGCCTGCTCTAATACGGTAAGTGAGTGTTCATAAACATCTTTGTGGTGGTGGTGCTCATCAATCTCAAGTTTTAATTTTGGAACCTCCGGCAAGAAGTAATCAGCTAACCCAGTTTCAACTAATAAGGTAATACCAATTCTTGGGGCTGAACTTAAAATGATCTTTGTAAACTCATCTCGAATTCGCTCAGCTGAAATAATCTCTAGCCTTGAAGCCATATTTTTGATGGCATTAATAATGGCCGGATCTACTGCAAAATTTAATTGACTCATAAACCTTGCTGCCCGCATCATTCGAAGTGGATCATCGGTAAATGAATCCTCCGGCTTACCTGGAGTTCTAATCAACTTATTTTGTAAATCACTTACACCATTAAATAGATCAATAAAGGTTGGCTGTTCGGTAGTTAACTCAAGTGCCATGGCATTGATTGTGAAATCTCTTCTTGCTAAATCTGCCTCGATTGATTTACCAAACTCAACATCTGGTTTTCGAGATGATGGGTCATAACTTTCACTTCGATAAGTTGTGATCTCAACTGTTATCTCACCTTTTTTACCAGCGACTGTGCCAAAGGCTGCGCCAATATCCCAAACTGAATCTGCCCAGTTTTGTAAAATCTTCTCAGATTGCTTAGGAAGGGCATCTGTTGTGAAATCTAAATCATTTCCTAATCTGCCTAAGATCGCATCCCGCACTGGTCCGCCAACTAAAGCCAACTTAAATCCAGCAGCTTTAAATTGCTTTGCCAGATCGGTAGCAGCTGGTGCTTGCTTGCTTAAAGTGGTAATCGCAAGTTGGGTCGCAGCATCAATAGGAGTTTTCACGGTGGCACTAGGTTAGAGCAGGCTGGCATACCGTTGAGTGGGCAATACCCGAATAACTGCCAGATTAACCCAGTATCCTTGCGATATGACCCCAGCAGATAATGCGGGTGGCAATCAGGATTTAAGCAGTGCTCGTAAGGGTGCGCAAAATAGTGGTTCTGGTAAGCCCGCTAAAAAACATAATTCAGCAAACCGCAAAAACAATAAGGGTGGTCAGGGTGGAAAAAATTCACCGAGGGCTAAATATGCAAAACGTATTGATGAGGTAAGTGCTGGCGGTTTAGTAGTTGATAAAACTGGAACTAAAGGGTTATTAATCGGCAGATTAGATCCAAAGGATGCCTCCCATGAAAGATTGTTATGGTCGTTGCCTAAGGGTCATATTGAAGATGGTGAATCACCTGAGCAAGCGGCAATACGTGAGGTGGCTGAAGAGACTGGAATTAAAAGCGAGATCACTAGATCTTTAGGGGTAATTGATTTTTGGTTTATGGCTAGTGGTAAGAGAATACATAAGACAGTGCATCACTTCTTGTTTATGGAAATTGGTGGCAAGTTAGCACCCCAGGTTACTGAGGTAGATGATGTTGCTTGGTTTCCAATTGATGAAATAGTGAGCAAGTTAGCCTATCCAGATGAGCGAAAGTTAATTGCAAAATCAGGAAAATTAACGCCGTGAGAAGAGCACTCTTGCTTCTTTCTGCCCTCCTTCTGCCAAATTTATTTTTTATTCCACAAGCCAATGCGGTCCAAGAGATTGTAATTACTGAACCCACACATCGACTCTCTGATGGAGTTTTTATTGATGATCAATTAGCTCAAAAACTTCTACCTAATGGTGAGTTAGGTTTATTAGTTTTTTCATCGGTTCAAGGGATTAGAAGTTGGCAAGTAGATCCCGCAACTATCTCAGAAATAGTTGCAATGAGTAATGGGTATGGCATTTCAGATGGCTCCACCCCGACTGGACAACAAACTGCTAAGGAGTGGCTTGCTCAATTTATTAGGGTTACTAAAAATGAAAAAGTCTCTGTCCTAACCTATGGAAATCCTTCTGCCTTTTGGGTAGATCAAATTATCAATAAACAAATTACCTATATCGATGCAAATGGCAAAATTTCACTAGAAACAGTGTTGGGAAAAGCCACTAATCAAAGCTTGGTCAAAAATAAGAAAAAGCAGGGCATAAGTAAGCAAAACATTAATCTGCTTAATTACGCCCAGCGGCAGATTAATTTATTAGCCACAGTGGTTGATCAAAAAGAGTTGCTTTCATATCAATTGCGATTAGCGCAAATATTAAATCCAGATATTGAAAAGGAGAGATTTTCTTCTTTGTTGAGAGATTATGACAAATCAATTACTGATCTTAGAAACAAGTTAAAAGTTACTAAAACAAGATTTACCGTTACCTCAACCAAAGAGGAGTTACCTATAACTTTGGTAAATGATTTTGATCAAAGCATTGATTTAAAATTAAGTGTAAGAGCATTAAATAGCAAAGTGGTGGTGGCATCAACTCAACAGATTAGACTTGAAGCTAAATCCAAACAACAAGTATTACTACCAATTGAGGTTTTGGCCTCGGGAGAGTCATCATTACTTGCACAATTAACTAATCTAGAGAATAAACCTGTTGGGTATCCAGTTACTATCAATTTAAAACTATCAGTAATTAGTCCAGTTGCGACTTGGATAACCTCCGGAGCTGCAGTACTTTTATTTGTGGCAGCAATAATCCAGAGTGTGCGTAGAGTCAGAAGGCGAAAGTAATGTCAGATAATCAATTATTTAAAGCCTCCTCTGTAATGGCAGCTGGCACCATAGCCTCTAGGGTCACTGGTTTAATCCGAAATTTAATGTTGGCTGCCTTACTTGGCACCGCCATCCTTGGTGATACCTACAACGTGGCTAACACCATGCCAAATATTTTGTATAACTTATTAATTGGTGGTGCGTTGACTGCTGTCTTTGTTCCCCAAATCGTTAGATCCCTACGGGATGCAGATCACGGCTCTGCATTTATCTCAAGATTATTTACTTTAACTGTCACTTTTTTATTTGCACTCACGGTGCTTGGTATTTTGCTAGCACCTCAACTTGTCAACATTTATGCACCTGAGTATGCAGGCTCTAAAGAGTTTGATGTGACTGTCACTTTGATGCGCTATTGCTTGCCGCAGATATTTTTCCTTGGTTTATTTGCACTTTTAGGGCAGATCGCAAATGCTAAAAATCGCTTTGGCCCAATGATGTGGGCCCCAGTTTTAAATAATTTAATGGCAATTGCGCTTTTTTACTTCTTACTAGTCAGCCGTGATGATATTTCACTTGCAAATATCTCAAGTAAAGATCTACTTTGGTTAGGTTTAGGTACTACCGCCGGCTACCTAGCCCAGGCTTTTATTCTCTTTCCAGTAGTTATCAAATCCGGTGTAAAACTAACTCTTAGATTTGATTGGGCAAATTCTCAAATTATTAAATCATTTAAGTTGGCTGGTTGGAGTTTTGCTTATGCAATGATCTCTCAACTTTCATATTTGGTCACTATTAATATAGCAACATCTGCTGCAGTTAAATCCGCAGCAGATGGTATTTCAACTGGAGTGGGTTACACCCCATATGCAAATGCGTATCTAATTTTGATTTTACCTCACTCAATTATTACGGTTTCGATAGTAACTGCCTTATTACCTAGGCTTTCAAATTTAGTTATTGATAAAAGATACAAAGATGTTTCAGATTCTATGTCACTAACAATGAGGCTGATGGGAATATTTATAATCCCAGCAGCGGTCTTATTTCTGCTTTTTGGTGAGGTAATTGCCAAAGTTTTGTACTTTGGTATTCCAACAGATGATGCAAATTACCTAGGTATTACTCTTTCCGCATTCGCCTTGGGTTTAATACCGGTCAGCATCAATTTGGTGCTGCTGCGTGGATTAAATGCATTTGAAAACCTGAAGTCGCAAGTTATAGGCAACTTCATTATGAATCTGATATCGGTCGTCTTATCCTTAATTGCAGCGTTTTATTTAGAGCCTAAATGGGTAACGGTTGGTCTGGCGGTGATCTTTACCGTTCACTACTTTATTGGCGCTGGTATCTCATTTATATTAATAAAGAAGCACCAGGTGCAGATACCTATATTAAGTTTGATCGCTTTTTACCTTAAGTTAATCCTGATTTTTGCTGCAGCAGCCCTTCCAGTATGGCTATTTAGATACTCTATTCCGGGCGGGAATTTTATTTACCTTTTACTTGTTTTATCTTCGTCAGCAATTTTCTATTTGTTGCTGCTAAAGGCATTCAAAATAACCGAGGTCACAACCTTAATAAAAGTTATTAAGGGTGAAAGGTAATAGGCTTGATCAATGAGTGATATCAATGAGGTAGTAATTGTTGGATCTGGCCCTGCTGGTTACACAGCCGCTATCTACGCTGCTCGGGCGCAATTAAAACCAATTATTTATGAAGGTTCAGTAACAGCTGGCGGTGCCTTGATGACCACAACTGAGGTTGAAAACTTTCCAGGATTTGCAAATGGTGTGATGGGACCTGAATTAATGGAATCAATGCGCAAGCAGGTAGAGCGCTTTGATGCCAAAATTATTACTGACGATATTGTCTCTATGAAATTATCTGGAGAGGTTAAAGAGTTAACTGATGGCTCAGGAAATACTGTCAAAGCTAAATCAGTGATTTTGGCAATGGGTTCGGCGTATAAAGAGATTGGTTTGCCAAATGAAAAAAGATTATCTGGTCGCGGAGTCTCTTGGTGTGCTACATGTGATGGATTCTTTTTTAGAGAGCAAATGATTGCTGTGGTCGGTGGTGGTGATTCAGCAATGGAGGAGGCAAATTTCTTAACTAAATTTGCCAGCAAGGTGGTTTTAATTCATCGAAGAGATAAGTTCCGTGCCTCAAAGATCATGATTGATCGAGCAGCTGCAAATCCAAAAATAGAGTTTTTATTTAACCATGAAGTAATTGATGTGTTAGGCGAAGATAAGGTTGTTGGTTTGAAGTTAAAAAATACCCAAACTGGTGAGGAAAGTATTAAGGATTTCACCGGTTTATTTGTGGCGATCGGACATTTACCTAGAAGTGAATTGGTTAAGGGTCAGGTGGAGTTAAATAGTGATGGTTATGTGCAGGTTGAGGGAAGAAGCACAAAAACGAAGATTCCGGGTGTATTTGCATGTGGGGATCTAGTGGACTTCACCTATCGTCAAGCAATTACCGCAGCTGGCTCCGGTTGCCAGGCAGCCTTGGATGCTGAGCGTTATTTAGCCGGACACTAAGTATTAAAAGTAGAATAAGTAGATAACCAAAGGAGATGAGATGGCAACAACAAAGGTAACTACAGCTGATTTTGATTCAGTTGTGTTGAAAAGTACGACACCGGTTTTAGTTGATTTCTGGGCAGAGTGGTGTGGCCCTTGCCGGGCTGTTGGGCCAATCTTGGAAGAGATCTCAAATGAATATGGCGATAAGTTAAAGATTGTTAAGTTAAATACTGATGAAGAGGGATCAATTGCAATGAAATATGGCATCTCCTCTATCCCAACCATGAATGTATTTGTGGGCGGTGAGGTAGTTAAGTCAATAGTTGGCGCTAAACCAAAGCCAGCATTGCTGAAAGATCTAGAAAACTTCATTAAGTAACTGAGTAGTAAAAGTTTTAATCATTTATGAGCGATCTACCAAAATTAGGTGATCGCTCTACCGCGATTGAGTTAATCTCAAATACTTTACTTCGACTTGGTTTCATCGCCACACCATCTGATATTTTTGATGAAAATCTAACTCAAGGAATTAAAGCATTTCAGCAAGAGCGGGGCTTAACAGCAACTGGTGTTATAAATGAGATCACCGCTCGCTCTTTGGAGGAGGCGCGATTTAAACTCGGAGATCGAGTATTAGTATTTAATTCAGCTGCGCTTATGCGCGGTGATGATGTCAGTAATCTGCAAGATAGATTAATTCAAATGGGTTTTAACTGCGGCAAGGTAGATGGAATTTATGGTGCGGGGACAGAAAGTGCTGTAAAAGAGTTTCAAAAATCTGTAGGCATCCTTCCTGACGGCAGGTGTGGACCTGCAACCTTGATTGCTTTAATGAGATTGGTAAAAACAGTCTCAGGTGGTGCACCTGCTGCCCTTAGAGAAAGTGTTAAGCACTCTGTTAGGTCACCTGCCTTAGCCAATAAAGTAATTGTGATTGATCCAAGTTGGGGTGGAGAATTTACTGGCGAGAGTGCAAATGGTGTTATTGAGTCAGAGGTTGTTTTTGATTTAGCTCAACGGCTTGAAGGTAGATTGATAGCACTTGGTGTAAATGTGGTTTTAACAAGAAGTGCTAATAATTCACCATTAGAAAAAGATCGAATAAAGGTTGCAAATACAGTAAATGCTGATTTGGTAATTGCGTTAAAGGTAGACAGCTATAAAAATGAGAAGGCAAATGGGGTTGCAACCTATTTTTACGGCCGTGATGATAAAGGTGTTAGATCTGTTGTGGGTGAGCGATTTGCGAATTTAATACAGAGAGAGATTTGCGCTCGAACAGATTTATTGAACTGCCATACTCACGCTAAAAGTTGGGATTTGCTTCGGTTAACAACTGCTCCGACAGTAAGAATTGACTTGGGATACCTTTCAAACCCCCAAGATGCCAAACGATTAGCAACTGCAGCTTTTAGAGATCAGTTGGCGGAGGCAATGATTGTGGCAATTCAACGGCTTTACTTATCTGCTGATGATGATGCTAAGACTGGCACCTTAAAAATATCTGATCTACGAAGGGCTGGGCTTCGCAACTAGTTTTACCAAAGCCGCTGATGTGGCAAACTTGGTTAATGGAATCAGGTAGAAATCTAAAAGTTGTTAAATCAGATTCACCTGTGCGGATTCACACCGGAAAGCCAGAAAATCTTCCAGAGCGATTAGCAAACCGGGCACTTGGTATGAAGGCAAGTGAGATTAGATCCTTATTTGCTGTAGCAAGTCGGCCTGAGATTGTCTCCTTGGCTGGGGGAATGCCAAATCTTTCTGCTTTGCCGATGGAGATGATGGCTTCAGTTACTCAAAAATTGATTTTAGAAAATGGCGCAGAGGCGCTGCAATACGGCTCAGGACAAGGTCACCCTAAATTACGTGAACAGATTTGTGATGTGATGGCGCTGGAGGGAATTAAAGCTCACCCCGATGATGTAATCATTACCACTGGCTCCCAACAGGCATTGGATTTAATCTCTCGAATTTTCATTGATCCAAATGATGTTGTTCTAGTTGAAGCGCCATCTTATGTTGGCGCACTGGGAACCTTTAAGCAGTATGAGGCGCAGGTAGTCCATGTTTCAATGGATCAAGATGGCTTAATCCCGTCAGCATTAAAAGATGCTATTGCTACTACCAAATCTGCTGGTCGAAAAATCAAGTTTTTATATCTGATTCCAAATTATCAAAATCCAGCAGGAGTATTACTCCCTGCTGATAGACGTACTGAAATTTTAGATATCTGCCGCCAAGAGCAAATTCTTGTTGTTGAGGATAATCCCTATGGATTACTTGGTTTTGATAAACCATCACCAAATGCGATGCGAGCTAGCGATTCAGAAAATGTTATTTACTTAGGAACTTTCTCAAAGACGATTGCGCCAGGTCTTCGAATTGGTTGGGCGCTAGTTCCACAATCGTTAAAGGAAAAAATGGTGATTGCATCTGAGTCCTCAATTCTTTGCCCTTCAAACTTCACACAACTTGTAATTTCTAGTTACTTAGCAAATCAACCTTGGCGAGATCAAATTGCATCATTTGCAAAGTTATATAAAGAAAGACGTGATGCTGCACTATCAGCATTAGATAAATACTTTCCTAAGAGTGCTACCTGGACAAAACCTGGTGGTGGCTTTTATATCTGGGTCACATTGCCACCTGAGATTGACACCAACGCATTGGTGCCAAAAGCTATTGCGGCCAAGGTTGCTTATGTGCCTGGAACCGCCTTCTACGCTGATGGCTTTGGCTCTTGGTCGCTTCGAATCTCATTCTGCCACCCAACCCCAGAACGTATAACTGAAGGAATTAAATCATTGGCTGGTGTAATCAAAACTGAGATGGAATCTCGCCAGATTAATTAAATACCTGTTTTTGTATCAACGCTTTTTCTAACTCATCTGTTGCTGATTTGGCGGCTGCTCTTGTAATGTGGGATGCATCTCGATAAACAATATAACCATCTTTAACTGCAGTACATGATTTATCGCAAAACCATGGATAAGGATCTATCTTTATTAACTTTTCGTAAACCGCATTTGGTGATCGATTGATTTGATTGCAAGATTCAAGTGATTCGTGCGATAAGCACCTTGGTATATTTCTTACCGGCTTTGGCGTATCAGTTAGGTAAACCATTTTATTGACATAAGATTGTAATTGTTTATGTAACTCTTGTTGAGTTGCGAGATAGTAATAATCTTTGGACTTATCTTTTAAATTTAGATTGTAATGAGAAAATGCACTAATAATTAAAATCTCTGGCCTTAACTCCTTAACTCTTTCAATTGAGTTGGTTTGCCACTTTCGGCACTCATCCTCGTTATAAGAGCCCCGATTGGAAATTGGGAGTTTCAATGCAGAGCAAGCTGATTTTGTAAGTGAAACTAAACGATACCCCTGGCGATTGGCAATCTCTTCAACTGCATCAAACCATTGCGCTGCATGTGAATCTCCAAACAAAACTATTGTTTTTTCTGAAGATAAGTTGCCATAGAGGCATTGATCAGAAATCTCTCTATCCCAATTAACATGGCAGCCATCGCTGTGAATTATGGGAAGAGATGTAACCTTGGTCAATTCAAGATTTAAGTTTCTTTCTCTAATTGAGATATTTGTTGAGTGGGTATTTAAAATAAGAGCGCCAATTATTATTAAACAAGTAGTTGAAGCTGCAAGTAGTGAAAAGGTTTTTAATACACCTATCTTTGAATATCTAAATGGTTGTTCCACATACCGATGGGTTATCTCTGCTAAAAAAATGGTGGCAGATATTGCCGCAAACTTCTCTCCTGATCCATTTGGTTGTTCTAAAACCAGAGCGGGTATGGCAAGTGCTGGCCAGTGCCACAGATATAAGGGGTAGGAGATGGCTCCTAGGTGTTGCATTAGCCTGTTATTAAATAACCTCTTAAACAACACCGGCCAATCTCCGATTGAGGAGATAAGTAAAAAGCTTCCTAAAACCGGGATTATGGCTAAATAGCCAGGAAATCTGCTCTCTGAGGAGAGTAGATAGGCAGCCCAAGCAATAAGAAGTGCCCCTGCTATTGCGCAGATCTTGTAGAAAGCTTTACTAGCTAGTTGGTGGTTTCTTGGAATAAAAACTATTAACGCCCCTGCTGCTAACTCCCACGCCCTGGTGTGAAGTGAGTAAAAGGAGAAGATTGGTGAATTTGGAGTTTGAATGATTGAGAAAGATAAAGAGATTACAAAAACAAGGCAGATTGCAATTTTGACAACCTTGATACCAAATTTTGCAAATATCAAGATGAAAAGAGGCCAAATTAAATAAAACTGCTCCTCAACCGCAAGTGACCAGTAATGAATAAATGGCGAGGCTGCTTGGCCTAAATTTTGGTAATCATTTTCCCATATCGCAAAGGCGTAGTTAGAAAGTAGTAGTGATACTGCAATTACATCTTTTCCTATTTGGTGGCGATCCATAGGGGGTAGCAGGAGGTAGCAAATTATTGC
>CAZDKV010000013.1:0-15537 GCA_964506125.1 uncultured Candidatus Nanopelagicus sp. | reverse complement strand
TTGTTTATTTAGATGATGACAGCATGTTGCTATCTGCAACTACTGCATCAAAAAACCCGAAGGATCAATTTGATTTCTTCCCACTAACTGTTGATGTAGAAGAGCGAATGTATGCTGCTGGAAAAATTCCAGGATCATTTTTTCGCCGTGAAGGACGTCCTTCAGAGGATGCAATTCTTACCTGTCGTTTGATCGATCGCCCATTACGTCCATCCTTTATCAAGGGATTGCGTAATGAAGTTCAGATCGTCGTCACCGTTATGGCTTTAAATCCTGATCATATGTATGACGTGATTGCGATTAATGCCGCTTCGATGTCAACCCAATTAGCAGGACTACCATTTTCTGGTCCGATCGGTGGTGTGCGTGTTGCACTTATCGAAGGTCAGTGGGTTGCTTTTCCAAATCATTCTGATTTAGAGAAAGCCGTCTTTGACATGGTAGTTGCTGGTCGAATCTCTGATGGTGATGTTGCAATTATGATGGTTGAGGCTGAAGCCACAAGCAAAACAATTGAACTTATCAAGGGTGGCGCAACTGTTCCAACTGAGGAGATTGTTGGCCAAGGACTTGAGGCAGCAAAGCCATTTATTCGCACGCTATGTGAGGCACAACTTGCTTTGGCAAAGTTGGCAGCCAAGCCAACTGGTGAATTTCCGGTATTCCTCGATTACCAAGATGATATTTATGCAGTAGTTGAGAAGGCAGCTAAAGATGATTTGGCCAAGGCTTTAACAATTGCTGGTAAGCAGGAGCGTGAGAGTAAGTTAGATGAAATCAATCAGGCCGTCACCGAGAAACTCTCTGTTGATTTCCCAGAACGTACTAAAGAGATTTCAGCATCTCTTAGATCAGTAACTAAGAAGCTAGTTCGTCAACGTGTTTTGCGAGATAAGATCCGTATTGATGGTCGTGGCTTGCGCGATATTCGTGCATTAACAGCTGAGGTTGAGGTAATTCCTAGGGTCCATGGATCTGCAATATTTGAACGTGGTGAGACTCAGATTCTGGGTATTACTACTTTAAACATGCTTAAGATGGAACAGCAGTTAGATACTCTCGCACCGGAAGATCACAAGCGTTATATGCATAACTACAACTTCCCACCATATTCTGTTGGTGAAACAGGAAGAGTTGGATCTCCAAAGCGACGAGAAATTGGACATGGTGCATTAGCTGAGCGAGCTCTTGTTCCAGTTCTACCAACTCGCGAAGAGTTTCCATATGCAATTCGTCAGGTTTCTGAAGCACTTGGATCAAATGGATCAACATCTATGGGATCAGTTTGTGCTTCAACAATGTCATTGCTAAACGCAGGTGTGCCACTCAAGGCAGCAGTTGCTGGTATTGCAATGGGACTTATTTCTGATGATGTTGATGGTAAAACTGAATATGTAGCACTAACCGATATCTTGGGAGCAGAAGATGCTTTCGGAGATATGGACTTTAAGGTTGCTGGTACTAAAGAGTTTGTTACCGCACTTCAACTTGATACAAAACTTGATGGTATTCCTGCATCAGTTTTATCTGCTGCTCTATTACAAGCAAAAGAGGCAAGACTTGCAATTTTGGATGTCATGAATCAAGCAATTTCATCCCCTGATGAAATGTCACTTCTAGCTCCAAGAATTATCTCAATCAAGGTACCAGTTGACATGATTGGTGCAGTTATTGGGCCTAAGGGCAAGATGATTAACCAGATTCAAGATGAAACTGGCGCAGATATCACCATTGAAGATGATGGAACTATTTATATCGGCGCAACTGAAGGATCAGCAGCTGAAGCTGCAAAGGCGCAGATCAATGCGATCGCAAATCCTGTTCAGTTATCAGTTGGCGATAAGTTCAATGGTTCAGTTGTGAAACTGGCAACCTTTGGCGCTTTCGTCAATCTTGCTCCTGGTAAGGATGGATTGCTACACATCTCACAGATTCGCAAGATGCACGGCGGTAAGCGAATTGAAAACCTTGAAGAGGTAATGAAGGTTGGAGAGAAGATCGAGGTAGTTATTAATGAGATCGACCCTAAGGGCAAGTACTCATTAGTGCCAGCTAATCTTCCTGAGGAAGCTAAGAGCTAATAATTTGGCAAGAACAGTCTTACCTAGTGGCTTACGAATAGTCACAGAAGAGGAAAGATCTGTTCGCTCTGCAGCTTTTGGTATTTGGGTTAATGTCGGCTCTCGCGATGAATCACTTTCAACTGCGGGAGCTTCACATTTTTTAGAGCATCTTTTATTTAAAGGCACCAAGCGAAGGACATCGCTAGATATTTCATCTGCAATTGAAGCCGTTGGCGGTGAGACTAATGCCTTTACCTCTAAGGAGTACACCTGTTTTTATGCCAGGGTAATTGATAAGGATTTACCACTTGCAGTTGATGTCATAAGTGATTTAATCACCTCATCTGTTGTGAAGCAGGTGGATGTAGATGCTGAGCGAAAGGTAGTTTTAGAAGAGATTGCGATGCGTGATGATGATCCCAGTGATTTGATTCATGATCTATTTCTAGAAAAGTATTACGGCGATACCCCGCTAGGTCGACCAATCCTGGGAACGGTTGAATCAATTAAATCAATGAGTCAAAACACTGTATACAACTACTACAAAAAGCGATACCGCCCTGAAGATTTAGTTGTAGCAGTTGCCGGCAATATAAAACACAAAAATGTTGTTCGGATGGTAGAGGATGCACTAAGCATCGATGGTTTTCTGGATCAATCTAAAGATACTTACCAACTTAGAACTTCAAGTAATGTAAAGGTTGCAGGTAAGGGACAAGTCACCTTATTAGATCGTAAAACTGAGCAAGCACATATTGTTTATGGAATTCCAAGTGTTGCTAGAGATGATAAGAGAAGGTTTGCATTGAGCATTCTCTCTTCAGCGTTAGGTGGCGGTATGTCATCAAGATTGTTTCAAGAGATTCGGGAAAAGCGTGGATTGGCCTACTCAACCTATGCTTACAATCAGCAATTCGCCGGCAGTGGCGTTTTATCTTTTTATGTTGGATGTAAGCCAGACAAAGCGGAGGAGGCAATAAGAATTATTCAAGCAATATTGCAAGATGTGGCTGAACATGGATTAACAAGTGAGGAGATATCCCGCGCAAAAGGAGCGGTCTCTGGCTCGCTGGTTTTAAGCCAAGAGGACACTGGTTCTCGAATGACGCGCATTGGTAAAAGTGAGTTGGTTTATGGGCAGGTGCTCAGCTTTGATGAAATATTGCGAGAGATTTCTGAGGTAACACCGGAGCAAATCAAGGAAATAGCCCGCCAAATCCTGCCAGTATCTCCTACCCTTGCCGTAGTGGGACCATTCAGATCTACTAGTAAATTTGAAAGGCTAATTAAATGAAGGTTGCAGTTCTTGGTGCTAAGGGGAGAATGGGTGCCGAAGCTGTCGCAGCAATTAATGCTGCCAGTGATTTAACATTATCTGCCGCACTAGATCTTGGCGATTCATTGGATCAACTAGTATCAACTGGAACTGAAATAGTTGTTGACTTTACAACACCAGATTCAGTTATGAAAAATTTAGAGTTTGCAATTTCTAATGGAATTCATGTTGTTGTAGGCACTACAGGTTTTGATGAGAGTAAATTGAATTCGCTAAAATCGATGTTAAATAAACATCCAAAAGTTGGTGCATTAATCGCACCAAACTTTGGCCTGGGAGCAGTCTTAATGATGCAGTTTTCTCAGACTGCGGCTAAATACTTTGAAAGTGTTGAGATAGTCGAGATGCATCATGCCCATAAAGTAGACGCACCCTCTGGTACTGCAATTAGGACTGCGGAAATGATCACTGCCGCCAGAAAGCAGAGTAAAAAATCAGCCATGCCAGATGCCACCAAATCTGAAATAGCAGGAGCTCGCGGTGGAAAAGTAGGAGATGTCCCAGTCCACTCAATTAGATCTCATGGCTATGTTGCACACCAGGAGGTTATATTTGGTGACTCAGGAGAGACTCTAACAATTCGCCATGACTCAATTAATCGGGCAGGATTTATGCCAGGAGTTTTAATAGGAATAAGAAATGTTGCAAAAAATCCAGGCCTAACCGTAGGTTTGGAAAATTATATGGGAGGTATGTAATGAGTGAAATAACAATGTATGGAGCAGAATGGTGTGGCGATTGCCGCCGGTCTAAAAGGTTTTTAGATTCGAATAATGTGAAATATAACTACATCGATGTTGAGGCTGATGCTTCTGCTTCAGATAAGGTAATTGAGATAAACGGTGGCATGAGATCAATTCCTGTAATTTTGTTTGCAGATGGCACTCATCTAACTGAGCCATCAGATGCGGCCTTGAAAGAGAAGTTAGAGGCGCTAAAAGTTCTCTAAAACCAGTTGTAGACAGCAGCAGATGTGATTGCTGCGGAGATGACAACTAGTGGGAAAGGCGCTTTAAACTTTAAGGCAACTAGAGCCACAAACACTCCTGCCGCACGTTGATCAATCACCAGCTCTTTTTTGTTGGTGAACGTTTGCACGCCAACGAGGGCGCTAAGTAAAACGATTGGTACAAGTGCATTTATCCTTATAAAAATCGGTCGGTTTAACCATTTTTCAGGGACACTATGACCAATATATTTGTTTAAAAATGCCGTCAAACTCGCTCCAAGAACTGCAATCCAGATAGCGCTCATTTTTTAACTCCGAATATGATCGCTAGTAAGACTGTAGTAATGATTGGAATTCCGGCTGGAGTCAATGGTGTTAGAAGTAGAGCCCAAGCGATAGCAATACCAGAGACTAAAAATTGAACTTTGTTTTTAAGTCGTGGCCAGATCAAACCTAGGAAAGCTGCTGGCACAGCTGCATCTAAGCCCCATACGGAAGGATCACCAATCGCACTAGCGCCTAAAGCACCAAGAAATGTAAATAGATTCCAAAAAACATAAACACCAATACCAGTTAAATAAAAGCCTCGTTTTCGATCTGCATCATTGTCTTGCAAAGTTGCTACCGCTGTTGATTCATCAATAGTAATTTGCGCTGCAAGAACTCTTTTGAAGCCTTTTACTTTTAAGATGGGTGCCATTTGTAGACCGTAAAGAGTGTTTCTAAATCCAAGTAATGTGGCGGTTGCAATTGCACTAACAGCCGCACCGCCAGCACCCATGATTCCAACTACTGCAAATTGCGATGCACCTGAAAAAAGCAGGAGTGAAAGCAAGCAGCTCTGTAGTATTGAAAAACCTGCCGTCACCCCAGCCGCCCCGAAGGCAGCGCCATAAAGCCCCACGGTAAATGCAACGCTTAATGCGGTTCTGTCTACCTGGTTCTTCTTTGGATTAACTGACACGCCGACACTTTAATCCAGCCGATCAGCAATCACCAAAGATAGGGTCGCAACCATGAGTGATGAGATCATATTCAGAGACGATATGTCGGTTGAGCTTGTTAAATCAAGTGCAAGTGATGCTGATGTAATTTGGGCAGCCAGAGTTTCAACCGCAGGTGATAAGTCGTTAGAAGATATTGGTGCCGATGCTACAAAGTCTGAAGGATTGATTAATTATTTAGCACGAGAGCGTCATGGTTCACCCTTTGAGCACACTTCAATGACATTTTTTGTTTCGGCACCAATATTTGTTTTTAGAGAGTTTATGCGACATCGAATTGCTTCATACAATGAAGAGAGTGGGCGTTATCGTGAATTAAAACCTGTTTTTTATATCCCGAGCAAAGATCGTAAATTAGTTCAAATTGGTAAAGCAGGCGCGTATACATTTGTAGAAGGAACTGCGGAGCAATTTGATATTACTGTTAGAGCCATAAAAGAAACCTGCAAATTAGCCTATGCGAACTATCAAAAAATGTTAGCGGCTGGCGTAGCTCGCGAGGTTGCTAGAGCGGTCTTACCGGTAACTTTGTACTCATCAATGTATGTAACTATGAACGCAAGAGCATTAATGAACTTTCTTTCTTTAAGAACTGCTAGGGAAGGCTCACATTTTCCTTCTTATCCGCAGCGGGAGATTGAGATGGTAGCCGAGAAGATGGAAGAGCATTTTGCCAAATTAATGCCGATTACCTACGGAGCTTTTCAAAAATCTGGCCGCATAGCCCCTTAATTAAGCGGTAGCCTTAACCCATGCAAATAACGCCACCATTTGGTCGGTTGCTCACCGCCATGGTTACACCCTTCACTAAATCTGGTGAGATTGATTGGGCAGGTGTTGAAAAAATTGCAGCTCATCTAGTTTCAACTGGTCATGATGGAATAGTTTTGAATGGCACTACTGGTGAAGCGCCAACAACCTCTGATGATGAAAAAGACCAAATTATTAAGGTAGTGCGTAAGGTTGTAGGGGATAAGGTCAAGATTGTTGCTGGTGCTGGTAATAATGAAACCTCCCACTCAGTTGAACAAGCTCAACGTGCTGCCAAAGTTGGTGCTGATGGTTTATTGGTAGTTACTCCCTATTACAACAAACCTCCTCAAGCAGGAATACAAGCCCACTTCACGGCGATGGCAGATGCCACGGATTTACCTGTAATGATGTATGACATTCCAGGGCGAACAGGTGTTGAGATTGAATCAGACACCATCGTAAAACTTGCTGAACATAAAAATATTGTCGCGCTTAAAGATGCTAAAGGTAATCCGGCAGCTACATCATGGGTAATTAAAAGATGCTCAATTCCTGTCTACTCAGGTGATGATATTTTAAATCTGCCATTACTCTCCGTTGGTGCTGTTGGGTTTGTTTCTGTGTGTGGTCATACCGTTGGAGCAGATCTTAGAGTTATGTTAGATGCATGGTTTTCTGGAAATTCAGGTAAAGCTTTAGAGGTACACCAGAAATTGCTTCCAGTCTTTACAGGAACCTTCCGCACGCAAGGTGCAATTCTTACAAAAGCTGCGTTAAATTTAATGGGATTACCTGGCGGTTTTACAAGATTGCCACTTGTGGATGCAACTGATGCGCAGATTGCGCAACTTAAAGTTGATCTACAAGCCGGCGGCGTTAAATTAAAGTAAATAGATGAATCATCCTCATCCTGGCCTGCCTTACCCTGCCAAATTAGCAAAGAAAACCTTACGTATTGTTGCTTTAGGTGGATTGGGCGAAATTGGCCGCAATATGACCGTCTTTGAGTATGAAGGACGATTATTAATAGTTGACTGCGGCGTTTTGTTTCCTGGTGATGATCAACCAGGTATTGATTTAATTCTTCCTGATTTTTCATACCTAAAAGATCGTATGGATGATATTGAAGCGATTTTTTTAACCCATGGCCATGAAGATCACATCGGAGCTGTTCCTTACCTTTTGCGTGAGAGAAGTGATATTCGAATCATCGGATCACAATTAACTTTGGCCTTTGTGGCACCAAAGTTAAAAGAGCGGCGAATAACTGCGCCTATGACACAGGTTAAGGCAGGTCAAATAGAAAAAGTTGGTCCATTCACATTGGAGTTTGTGACTGTCAATCACTCAATTCCAGATTCTTTGGCGGTAGCAATTAAAACTCCAGCTGGAGTAATTTTGCATACCGGAGATTTTAAGATGGACAAAATGCCTCTTGATGGAAAAGTGACTGATTTAGAGACCTTTGCAAGACTTGGAAAAGAAGGCGTGGATCTCTTTTTAGTTGACTCAACAAATGCTGATGTGCCGGGCCTTACAGTTGCTGAAAAGGATATTTACCCAGCGCTAAAAGATGCAATTGATAGGACTCCAAGAAGAGTTGTTGTTACATCTTTTGCATCTCATGTGCACAGAATTCAGCAGGTACTGAATGCAGCTAATGAGGCTAATCGTAAAGTTGCCTATGTGGGTAGATCGATGATTAGGAACATGAAACTTGCTGAAGATCTTGGTTATTTGAAAGTTCCCAATGGTCTGGTAGTTGATTACAAAGACATAGATACTTTTGGGGACAAGATTGTATTGATTTGCACGGGCTCTCAGGGAGAACCTTTAGCAGCACTTTCTCGCATTGCAAATGGTGATCATGAAATTCAAGTTGGCAAGGGTGACACAGTGGTACTTGCTTCTTCATTAATTCCGGGGAATGAAAAATCTGTTTATCGGGTGATCAATGAGCTAACGAGATTTGGTGCGCATGTAGTTCACAAAGGAAATGCCATGGTCCATGTTTCAGGACATGCCTCCGCTGGAGAGTTATTACATTGCTATGAAGTAGTTAAGCCAAAGAATGTACTTCCAGTTCATGGGGAATGGCGACATATGAGAGCAAATGCAGATTTGGCAATGAAATCAGGTTTGTCTGAACACAATGTTGTGATCGCTGAAAATGGCATAACAATTGATGTAGCCGATGGGCATGCTGATATATCTGGCTCAGTACCATGCGGTTATGTTTATGTCGACGGACAAAGTGTTGGCGAAATAACCGAGAGTTCATTAAAAGATAGAAGAATTTTAGGTGATGAAGGATTCATCTCAGTTGTTGTAGTTATTGATTCTCAAAGTGGAAAAATTGTTGCAGGACCTGATATTCATGCTCGTGGATTTACTGAAGATCAAAGTTTATTTGATGATGTGAAAGGAGATATTGAAAAGGCATTGAGTAAAGCCGTTGCCGGGGGTTTCAATGGCACTCATCAACTCTCTCAAGTAGTTCGTAAAACTATTGGCAGCTGGGTAGGGGAGGAGCATCGTCGAAAACCGATGATCATTCCGTTAGTTGTTGAGGTTTAGTATTCGTTTTTTTGTTAACTTTCTAGATAAAGTGCGTGCCGATTACCGATCATAATTAACTTATTCTTTAGGCTTATCTTCTTATGGCCAAGAAAAAGTCTGCTAAAAAATCTAATCTGTTAGCGCCTATTTTCAGGGGGCTAGGTTGGATCTGGCGATTGATTGCAAGAGCAATTGGCAGCGGCATTAGATTTATATTTAGGTCGTCAAAGGAGTTAGATCCAGATCATCAAAGAGATGGCGTGGCTTTTTTTCTATTAATTCTCGCCTTGGTTTCAGCAGCAGGTGTTTGGTTTGATTTAAGTAACCTGGTTGGAAGATCAACCTACTCATTCCTTTTTGGTGGCATGGGCATACTTGCTAATTTAGTTCCGATAATTTTTGTATTTTTTGCATTTAGATTATTCAAGTCAACTGATGATTCAGCTGATATTGGTCGGATTTCTATCGGAACACTTTTAATTGTAATTAGTACGACTGCTTTGGCACATATAGCCAATGGCTCTACCGGTACTGGTGCAACAGCAATGCGAGATGGTGGTGGCTGGATAGGTTATGGAGTTTCAAGTGCATTGGTCGCACTAGTAACTGAGGTACTTGCAATACCTATTTTGTTGATCTTCTTAATCTTTGGGCTATTGATCATTACAAAAACTCCATTATCAAAAGTATTCGCCCAGATCGGAAAAGCTTTTAACCTTGGCAGAGCAAGTATCAGTTCTGCACGCGCTAAACGCGCAGAGCGATTAGTTGCTGAAGATTTTGAAGTTAGCGAAAGCCCACCATTTGAGACTCCGTTAGTTAAGGATCTAGTGCAGGAGTTTGAACCCCAGCATTTAGATTATGAGGTTGAGCTTGATGACTTTGATGAGATAACTCAAGAGGTACCACGAGCCATTAAACCTGTGAAAGCTGAAAATACCAGGCCACAACAACTCCTTTTATCCTCAGATGTTAAATATGAATTACCACCAGCTGATTTGCTTAGAGGTGGCCCGGCAGCAAAAGGAAAATCCAAGGCAAATGAAACAGTTGTCGCAGCCCTTAAGCAGGTATTTGAACAATTTGATGTTGATGCCCAAGTTACCGGATTTATGCGTGGCCCAACTGTTACTAGATATGAAGTGGAGTTGGGAAATGGCGTAAAGGTGGAGGCAATCTCTGCGCTGTCGAAAAATATTGCCTATGCCGTGGCCAGTGGTGAAATAAGGATTCTCTCACCTATTCCTGGTAAATCCGCTGTTGGAATTGAGATTCCAAACTCAGATCGTGAAATTGTTGCCTTAGGTGATGTTTTAAGATCTTCAGTCTCTTCCAGTGATACCCACCCGATGTTGATTGCCTTAGGAAAAGATGTCGAGGGTTCATTCTTGTGTGCAAACCTTGCCAAGATGCCACACCTTTTAGTTGCTGGAGCTACCGGTGCTGGTAAATCCTCCATGATTAACTCGCTAGTTGTATCAATTCTTATGCGAGCCACTCCAGATGAGGTTCGCTTAGTTTTGATTGATCCAAAGAGAGTTGAGTTAACCAATTACGAAGGTGTACCACATTTAATTGCGCCAATAATTACTAACCCAAAGAAAGCTGCCGATGTTTTGGCCTGGGTAGTGCGAGAGATGGAGATGCGTTATGACGACTTATCCGTCTTTGGATTTAGACATATTGATGATTTTAATAAAGCAGTTAAAGCTGGCAAGGTTTCACAACCTGCTGGCAATGAGCGGACATTAGAGCCATACCCTTATCTTTTAGTAATAGTTGATGAGTTAGCTGATTTAATGATGGTGGCAGCTCGTGAAGTTGAAGAGTCAATTGTTCGAATTACACAACTAGCCAGGGCGGCTGGAATTCATTTAGTACTGGCCACGCAACGGCCAAGTGTTGATATTGTCACCGGATTGATCAAAGCAAATGTGCCATCCAGATTATCTTTTGCAACAAGTAGCCTGGCAGATTCAAGAGTTATTCTAGATACACCAGGAGCTGAAAAACTTGTTGGTCAGGGTGATGGATTATTTTTACCAATGGGTGCTAGCAAACCAGTCAGGATTCAAGGAGCCTATGTTTCAGAACGCGAGATTGAAGCGGTTGTAAATCATGTTAAAGGTCAGCTACAACCGGTATACCGAATTGATTTAAATGCACCGATTAAATCAAATGTGGTTACTGACGAAGTCGGAGATGATTTAGATTTGCTGTTGCAAGCTATCCAATTAGTTGTATCAACTCAGTTTGGTTCAACTTCAATGTTGCAACGAAAGTTAAGAGTTGGGTTTGCAAAAGCTGGCAGATTAATGGATCTTATGGAGAGCCGTGGCATAGTTGGACCAAGTGAGGGATCAAAAGCTCGGGCGGTGTTAATTACAGCCGAGCAAATGCCAGATGTATTAGAGTCAATCAGAGGTAACTAGCAGCAGCAAAATTAGGGGTGAGTAAGTGGGTGAAACTTTAACTTAACCTAAATTGAGCGCACTGTCCGCTGAATATTCATCAAAAAAACTTGTTTGATCCGCAGATTTAGTCCTACCATTAACCCTCCCCAAAGTTGGATTGGCTAGATTGATGGCAGAAATTTCATCATTGCAGCAAGCTCGCGAGGCTGCTGGATTGAGTTTGGAGCAAATCTCCGCTCTTACAAACATCAGGCCTGCTGTTATCAAGGATCTAGAAAATAACTCCGTTGAAGTTTGCGGCGGGATTGCATATGCCCGCGGACATATCAGATCAATAGTTGCTGTTATTAATAAGAAAACTCCCAAGTCTCTCAAGGTTGATGCTGACCTAATGGTTGCTGCGATGGAAGCTGCTCAGAATCAGGATGGGCGAAAAATTATTGAAAGATTAGCTGAAAATAATGTTGCTGATAAACCTAAAGAGAAAAAGCGAATGAAGTTTCGTACATTAGCAACTATTTCTGCCACAGTTCTAAGCATTGGCTTTGTGGCTCAAATTGCCGTAAGTAATGTCAGCGAAATTAATTCAGATTTTGCTTCAACGACAACTAAAGGTGTAATTACGCAGGAAGAGAAAGTAGCTGCAGCAACAGGAGTAAATCTTGTCGTTACGGGTGTAAATGGCAAGAGTTGGATTGGACTGACTAACGCAAATGGTGAGCAGGTATTTAATGGGCAAATTTCAGCTGGACAGGTTGCCACATTTACTGATCCGCAGTTGATTAAAGCCGTAATTGGAAATGCTGGCGCTGTGAGATTAAATCTAAATGGCGCTGATTTGGGTGTCTTAGGGGCTGATGGTGAGGTAGTTCGCTTAGATTTTGATGCGAATGGGCAGTTGTAATTCACTAAATTAGAATTTCGGCAAGCCATGCGCTGTATCCTTATCGCACAGTGAGTTCAAAAATACTAAGTGAGAAAAAGCCCCGCACCGTTGCGTTGGTAACTTTAGGGTGCGCTCGAAATGAGACTGACTCTGAGGAGTTGGCTGGCCGCTTAGCAGCGGATGGTTGGCAGTTAGTTACTGATCCAGCTGATGCCGAAATTGCGGTGATAAATACCTGTGGCTTTATTGAGAGTGCAAAGAAAGACTCAATCGATGCATTAATCCAAGCTCACTCACTTAAAGCAAATGGCGTCACTAAAGCAGTTGTTGCCGTTGGTTGTATGGCAGAAAGATATGGCACCGAACTTGCTCAAGAGATGAGCGAGACAGATGCCATTTTAAGTTTTGATGATTACAAAGATATCTCAGCTCGCCTAAACACAATTATTGAAGGCGGCAAGATAAAAACTCATGTTCCAAAGGATCGCAGGACTCTACTGCCAATTGCGCCAATTGACCGGGCAGAGTTAAAGAGTAAAGCTGCTAGCAAAGAGGTAAATCCACTGGGCACTGTGCTTCGAAAGAGATTAGATAATGCACCCATTGCACCACTTAAAATCGCTAGTGGATGCGATCGCAGGTGCTCCTTCTGCGCAATCCCTTACTTTCGCGGCTCATTTATCTCTCGAAGACCAAGTGAGATTATTGAAGAGGCAATCTGGCTAGCTGATCATGGTGTCTCTGAACTGTATTTAGTAAGTGAAAACACCACCTCATATGGAAAAGATTTTGGTGACCTTAAGATGATGGAAAAGATGCTGCCTGAATTATCAAAAATTGAGGGCATTGAGCGAATTCGACTCTCTTACCTACAACCGGCTGAGGTGCGACCATCTTTGCTTCAAGCGATGATTTCCGTCGATAAAGTAGTGCCTTACTTTGATCTTTCATTCCAACATGCAAATGGTGACTTATTAAGAAGTATGCGCAGATTTGGTGATGGCGAAAAGTTTTTACACCTAATTTCTCAAATTAGAGCACTCTCTCCTAATGCTGGTATTAGATCAAACTTTATTGTGGGCTTTCCCGGTGAGACTGACGCCCAATTTATGGATCTAATTGAATTTTTATCCTTAGCGCAATTAGATGCAATTGGAGTATTTGGTTACTCCGATGAGGATAAGACTGAGGCTGCAGATCTTGGAAACAAGGTAGCGCCAGAGCTAATCACAGAGCGTGTCTCTGAACTTTCAACCTTGGTGGATGAGTTAATCTCCCAGCGATCTGAAATGAGAATAGGTGAACAGGTCAGAGTTCTAATTGAGGATGCCGATGAACAAGAGGGTAGAGCTGAACATCAAGGCCCAGATGTAGATGGCTCCACCTTTGTTAAATCACGTAATAAGTATCGAGTTGGTGAGTATGTAGATGCCATCGTTAGCGATGTCTCAGGGGTTGATCTGATTGCGCAGGTCATATGAAGAAAGTAGATCGGCCAAATCTTCCTAACTCCTTAACTATTTTTCGAATTTTAGCTTTACCAGTTTGTGCCTATGCTTTGTTTAAAAATGGTGGCACGGATGAAGATTGGCGAATAATAGCCTTCACCCTATTTTTTATAGTGGGATTAAGTGATGTATTAGATGGCAAAATTGCTCGAGATAGAAATCAGATTACTGAATTTGGCAAACTGCTAGACCCGATTGCAGATAAGGCGATGCTGGCTACTGCAACCATTGGTGCCTCAATCTTAGGATTCTTATCTTGGTGGGTCACCGCAATTTTTCTAATCCGTGAGATCGCAGTGACCATACTGCGCTTTGCGGTGATAAAGAAAGGTGTAATTCCAGCTAGCAAAGGCGGCAAACTTAAATCATTTTTTCAAAGCTTTGGGGTGGGCTTTTATATTCTGCCACTACCAACTTATTTGAATCTGCCTAGAGATATATTTATGGCAATAGCAATTTATCTAACAATCTCTACCGGAGTTGCCTACTTTAGAAATGCTTTAAAAAGATGAACTCAGCGCCAATTGCAAAATCAGTAGTTAGATTATTAGGTAAGAAGAAGCTAACGATTTGTGTAGCTGAATCTGTAACGGCAGGGGGCTTAGCAGCTGAGATTACAAAGATTGCCGGCGCATCTAAGGTTTTTTTGGGTGGGGTAGTTGCTTATAGTGATGAGGTAAAAATCTCTGAATTGAAAATAAGTAAAGCGGATATAAAAAAGCACACCGCAGTCTCAGAGGTTGTAGCGCTAGCTATGGCACAGCAGGTGAGAGTGAAATTCAAATCTGATATTGCAATATCAACAACTGGTGTTGCCGGCCCTAAGAGTGCCTATGGACAAAAGGTGGGAACTGCTTGGATTGGGGTAGCCAGCAAAAAAGAGAGCTTTACCGTGGCTTTGAACCTATCTGGGGATCGAGAATCCATCCGACATGCCATTATTGCCAGCGCATTAGCGGCGGTAGAGCGTATTCTTAAGCCGTGATTTTACTACGCACCCACATTGGAAGCACCCTTCGTGCTGCCCGGATTGAACAAGGACGCACACTTCGCGATGTCGCTAAGAGCGCCCGAGTTTCACTTGGCTACCTATCTGAGGTGGAGCGCGGACACAAAGAGGCATCTAGTGAGTTGTTAAATGCAATTTGTACCGCTCTTGATCTATCACTTTCCACAATCTTGGTTGATGTTGCAACTGTGGTTAAAAACCACGAATCCCCAGTATTAACAATCTCGACTTTGCAAGTGGTAGAGACTGCCGCTTAAGTTGTCTGCTCAATCGGCGGCTGCCCCTTACGCCCGTCAAGTTGCAACTAGTAACAAATCTCGATCTGCCATATTTGCTGGAGCTAAGGCGGTAATTGCTGAGGTTGGAAATTACCAATCAAATATTTCTGAGATCGCACTTCGCGCTCAGGTTTCAAAAGCAACTATTTATAATCAATTTGCAGATAAAGCAGAGATGATGGAGTGCCTAGTTGAGTCGGAGATTTTAAGATTAACTGATTTAGCCCTTTCAGCTGGCAGTCGCCAGGAGGCTTTGTACTTACTTTCGCAACAGATCAGTCAAGATGAGGCGTTAAGAAGGTTAGTTGAAACTGATCCGTTGGATATTGCTAAGTTAGTGACGATTACGGCGCATTCCAACTGGGTACTAGCCCATCAAGGGATTGCAAAGATTTTTGGTCACGACTCGGCTGCATGTGGTGTGATTCTTAGATGGCTAATTGGGCAGATCTCATCTCCAATTACCGATGCGGAGTCAAAGTTGCAATCCAAGCGATTAGCTGCCACCTTATTTAGCCAGTAATTTTTCTTATGCGTATCTCCGAACTTCGAAATCGTTTGGCAGATTACTTTCCTGATGCCGATACCTACGCTCGAGATATCATCCATTCAGAGCTTGGCGGAATCACAGTTAATGGCGCAATCGAGATTGGGATGGAGCCAGATGAGATTTGGAAGGCGGTTATCCGCCATAACCCTTCGATGCCAGCTAAGTACAGATAGCGGCGTGTCCTAGCCCGCTTTTACCCTTTCGAACAGTTGTTCGATACACTTATCC
>CAZDKV010000012.1:0-18237 GCA_964506125.1 uncultured Candidatus Nanopelagicus sp. | reverse complement strand
CTAGCACTAGCTGAGACTGCTAGAGATATTTATGCAGATTTAGGTGCGGTTGCACCAACTGAAGGGTTAGCTCAAGCATATTCAGCAATTGGTTATAACTTAAACCAACTTAAGCGAATGAATGAAGCAGCAAATGCAATGAGTAAAGCAGTTGATTTACTGCGTGAGACCAAGTCACCAATGGCAATTGAGCTTGCCTGCACATTGGGTGAGTGGTGGTTTAACTCAAAGGAGTATGAGAAAACAATTGAGTGTATGAATGAGTGTGTGCAAGAGCATTTAGTAGATGGCAATGACTCAGGAGCTGCAAATGATCTGCACCTTATAGGGTGCGCTTATCGTGAGTTAAAAAATTATGAAAAATCCCTAGAGGCATTTAAAGAGTCACGGGCGCTGTTTAAGAAGTTAAAAGAGGTAATCAATGTGGCAAGGTGTGATCAAAAGATTGCCCACTGCTTAACTGAGTTAGGAGATGCGCAAGGGGCGTTAATCTCTGCTCAAAAATCTTTAGATGTTTTTGTAACCGCCCATGATCACAGAAGAGAGACCTACTCATCCTTTGAATTAGGTAAGGCTCAACTAGGACTTGGTCAGTACGAGGAGGCGTTGATGACACTTGAGAATGTATTAGAGAGTGTGACTGAGGCTGAGTTTAAGGATTTTGAATTTATTATTGATATTGAGCGAAAGATTGCCCACACGCTTCGCAAATTAGGAAGAGAAAATGAGGCAGATGAAATTATTAGAAGATTAGATGCAGTTACTGAGGTAATAGACGAGGCTTAATTTTTTGGGTGATTGATTGGATTTAAATGCTGCATCGCCCAGGCATACATCGCAATCGCACCAGCAGCGGATGCATTCATTGATCTAGTTGAGCCATATTGAGAGATCCCAAGAACAACTGAACAAACAGCAACCGCTTCATCACTCATGCCAGCACCCTCTTGGCCAAATAACATCACACATTTTTTAGGCAGATCAGCACTTTCTAGTGATTTTGAAATTGGTAGATTATCAATTCCAATAATCGGTAACTTATTTTCATCACACCAACTCTTAAACTCTTCAACTGTTGCGTGATGGTGCACAGTCAAATAGCGATCGGTAACCATCGCACCTCGACGGTTCCAATCACGTTTACCAACTATATGAACAGCTGAAACATTAAAAGCATTTGCTGTTCTAACAATTGAGCCAATGTTTAAATCATGTTGCCAATTTTCAATTGCAATTTGTAGATCATGTCGCTTGGTATCAAGATCGGCAACAATCGCCTCAACCTTCCAATATCGATATTTATCTAAGACATTTCTTCGATCACCATGCTCAAGTAATTCTGGATCAAAGTGATTCTCAGTCGGCCATGGTTTAGAGTGTGGGCCTACGCCAACTACCTGGTAGAACTCACCAGGTCCAACAGATGACTGTGTCATAAGTAAACCTTAAGGGCTAAGGAGTAATGATGAGAAAATCATGGCGCACCTTGCCATTTGTTTTCATCCTCTGCCTATCACTAAACCTACCTGCAGCAAATGCGGTTGAAACTTTGCCAGAACCTTTTTTTAAGTACCTAGGTTCGAAGTACTTGGGTAATCCGGGTGTAATCCTAATAAATGGCGCTAGTAATGAAATCGTCTATCAAGATGGAGCTAGTAAACCTAGAAAACCAGCATCGGTTCTTAAAATTATTTCCACATCAGCAATTGCTTTAACCCTAGACACCTCAACAGTATTTAAAACTGCGATTTATAAAACCGAGAAAAAAGGTGTCTTTGTTATCTGGGGAGAAAATGATCCTTGGATTACCTCAAATGCGAAGTATCGTGATGCTAACAAACGGGCTTACATGCCGGCATTAATCAAAGCCGCCTTTGCATCTGATAAATCATTAAAGAAAATAAATCTGATATATAAGGGAGTAAACAACTCCGATATTTTATATGCCAAGCGGGCATTAAAGCGAAAGTCATCAGTTGCCTATAAACCGATAAGCAAAAATGTTGAGGTTGAATCTTTAATAACAGAAAAAATCGCTGAAGTGTCATCTCCACCATTACATAAAATGATTAGATTTGCTCTGTTGTATAGTGACAACGTTTTGTCCCAAAGACTTGCAATGTTAGCTACGGGCAAAAATGGCTATCCATTAACTAAAACTGGATTAAATAAAATGGCCAATGACAAGATTAGTGAGCTAGGCGTTGACACTTCTGGCATGGTGTTGATGGATGGCTCTGGGATAAGTGGTCAGAATCGAGTATCTGCTGTAACTGTTTCACAACTACTTCTTAAGATAAAAAGTGAGCCGAGGTTAAAGGTCATTTATGATTCACTGCCAATAAGTGGTGAGTCCGGCACATTAATTGGTAGATACCACTCAACAGCTCCACAAGCAGTCGGCTTAGTAAGAGCAAAAACTGGCTCAATTAGAAACACTGTTTCTCTTGCTGGTTATGCAACCTCCGGTGATAAAGAGTATGTCTTTGTAGTTCTTGCCGATGGAGTTGGTAGAACAAGAAGATTGCAAGATGCAGCTAGAAGCGCAATTGATCGAATGCTGGGAACAATTACCAAGCCGGCT
The DNA here is from genome assembly GCA_964506125.1 of uncultured Candidatus Nanopelagicus sp. Classification (GTDB taxonomy): domain Bacteria; phylum Actinomycetota; class Actinomycetes; order Nanopelagicales; family Nanopelagicaceae; genus Nanopelagicus. The sequence continues at coordinate 15,653 of CAZDKV010000012.1, read as the reverse complement.
GTGAGCGGATTAACACCACCAGTTGTAGAAAATAATCCTTTCACAACAAATCCTTAAAAATACCTCTCGTTTTCAAGGGTAGAGTTAGTGCAAATGAAAAATTACATCTCGCTAATGAAATTGCGAGTAGTTGAACTTTTGCTTGTCACCACACTTCCTGCGTTGTTTTTAGCAAGTGATGGTGTGCCGGATGTGGCAACAACTATTTGGTGTTTAGTAGGCGGAACATTTGCAGCAGGTGGGGCTAATGCATTTAATATGGTTATTGAGGCTAAATCAGATTTACTGATGAAGCGCACTGCTAAGCGGCCAATAGCAACAGGTGAGATATCTAAAAAAAGTGGATTGATTTTCGCCTCCACAATTTCAATTATCTCTCTTAGTATTTTTGCTGCCTTCACCACACCTCTTGCCACCTTATTAACATTTCTTGCCATCACCTTTTATGTCTTTGGATACACACTTGCATTAAAAAAGCACACCTCACAAAATATTGTCTGGGGCGGAATTGCAGGGTGCATGCCGGTATTAATCGGACAAGCAGCAGTTACCAACTCACTAACTATCACCTCGTGGCTATTTTTCTTACTGATTTTTTTCTGGACACCACCACACTTTTGGGCGTTAGCAGTTCGCTATAAAGATGATTACAAAGCTGCCGGGATTCCTATGTTGCCGGTAGTTGCCCCAATTAAATCTGTAATAAATCAGATGTGGTTTCACTCACTTGCAATGGTGGTGGTTTCGCTATTGGTAATACAGAGTGCGCAATTACCAATTTGGCTATCTGTAATCACCCTGCTACTTATCGCTGGTTGGAAGCGACAATTAATTAAGTTAACTAGGCAGCCAAGTGAGGTTAATGCTGGGAAATTATTCCAAGCATCAATTGTTTTTCTCAGCATTTACTCATTTTTATTAGTAATTGGTGTGTTACTTAAGTAGTTTTCTAATACTTTAATGGGACAATTTCTCCCATGTCCTTCCCTCTTGCACTTGATGTTGCCGATTTGTCCAAAAAGTATGGCGATCGAATGGCGCTCTCTCATGCCAATTTTGAGGTTCCAATGGGAAGCATCTGTGGTTTTGTTGGCCCAAATGGTTCGGGAAAAACTACAACTATCAGGATGTTACTTGGATTAATAACTCCAACTACTGGAAGTGGCCATGTATTGGGTGAATCAATCTCAGAGCCAGAAAAATACCTACCAAATGTTGGTGCCATGATTGAAGGACCAGCTTTTTATCCAGCATTAACTGGTGAACAGAATTTAATTGTGTTGGCAAAATTAGGTGGATTTGATACTGGCAGAATTCAAGGATTATTAGATTTAGTTGATCTTGGCGATAGAGGTGATTCAAAGTATAAAACTTATTCATTGGGCATGAAGCAACGCCTTGGAATTGCAGCGGCACTTTTACCAAATCCAAAGCTATTAATTCTTGATGAGCCAACAAATGGATTGGATCCAGCCGGTATTCAAGAGGTTCGAGCATTACTTAGAAAATTAGCTGACAATGGCACAACAGTTTTCGTTTCTTCTCACCTGTTATCTGAGATTGAGATGATTAGTGATTATTTAGTAATGCTTCGCCTTGGTAAGGTGATTTTTTCTGGCAAAACCAGTGAGTTGCTGGCTAAACAACAACCAGTAATTGTGGCAAAGCCTGAAAATCGCGCTGATCTTGATAAGTTGGTAAAGATTGCACAAAGTGCTGGGCACAGCGCAACCATTATTGATGAGTCTGTACATGTAACGGGTGAGAGTGATTTTTCCGCGAAATTTAATAAGGCTGCATTTGACGCAGGAATTGTTTTAGCAAGCCTGACACCAGTTCGTGCCTCACTTGAGGATACATTTTTTGAAATGACGGGTGAGTAATTATGTGGAATGTATTTAGAGCTGAGCTAACCAAGTTAAAGCGACCATCTCTTTCACTATCAACAATTGCAGCAGTTGCTTTTGTTACCAGCTTAACTACCTCCTTACTATTTTTATTGGTTGATTCACCTGAGGGTAATGGTGAGCGAGGGGTAAGAATTGGCAGAGATGTTTTAGCACTACCTAGTGGAGTTACTTTAAGTTTTAGCAATGCCGCAGGCTTATTAGGCATTGTTGCTTTATGTATTTTTGCAGCCCAAACAGCTCAGGAGTACACCTACGGAACACTACGTAATTTATTGGTGCGTCAGCCATCACGAATGAAAATTTTGATCGGCAAATTAGGCTCAATGAAGCTATTTGCAATTGCAATGGTCACTCTCTCAGCTTTACTTGCACTCACACTTTCATATGTATTTGCTGGAGTTATGGATATTCCAACCACAGCTTGGAGCACTCAAGATGCGCAGATTGCAATAATTCAAACCTTTATAAATGTTTTAATTGCCACAATTGGTTTTGGAATATTTGGCATGATTTTAGGTCTGCTATTTAGATCACCAATCTCTGCAATTTCAATTGGCGTGATCTGGAATTTAATTATCGAAGGGTTGTTATCTGTTTTTGTAACCAATATTGATCGATACTTTCCAGGACAGTTGTTATCTATTGTTGCCAGCGGCGGAAATGATCGAATCTCATATCAGTACGCTCTCTTTACCTCATACGGTTTCCTACTTTTTGGATTAGCAATTGTGGCGTTTTTGTTTAAGAGACGGGATGTGGCAAATTGATAAGTAAAAAGCTACTTGCAGTGGTACTTTCATTAAGCCTTATGCCAGCCTCAGCGTTGGCTGCGCCACCAAAGCCAACCCAAGCGCAGATTGATGCTGCTAAAAAGATTGAGGCAGAGAAAAAAGCTGCAGCAGATGCGGCGGCAAAAAAGTTAACCTCTGCTAAAAAAACATTACGTCAACTAACGGCTATCGCCACTACAAAACGAAAAGCATATATTGCAGCCCAAAATGATTTAAAGGCAAAAACAAAACAAGCAGAGATTGCTATGGCGCATCTGCAAGCTGCCCAAGCATCGGTTAACTCAGGCAAGCGCACAATTGGAAAGCTTGCGGTAAATGCATATGTAATGGGTGGTGGTTTTACAGATTTAGATTCAATATTAAAGTCAGATGGCCCACAAGATTTAGCTGATCGACTAAACGCACTAGATGCATTAGGAGAAAATAATTCAACTGCTCTAGATAGATTTAAAGCTGCTGAAGTAGTGGCATCTTCTGCACAAAAGGCGGCAGATATTGCTAGAAAAGCACAGGCTGAGGCGACAGTTAAAGTTGCCGCTGCGAAAAAAGCAGCGGATGAAGCGGCAGCTATGCAGCAAGAAGAGGTTGATAAATTACAAGCGGTTCAAGATAAGTTGGCTAAAGAGTTAGCGGTTGCTCAAAAAACTAGATTAACTCTGGAACAACAACGACAACTTGCACTATTAGAAGAGGCAAATGCTGGACGAGCATTAATAACACCAGATCAAGCAAAGATTTGGCGGGATACTGGATTTACTGGCAGAAGCAGTACTCGTTCAACTGAGGCGATGCGACTTGCTGCAGTTGAGTATGCGAAAAAACAGGTATTAGCTAAAAAGCCATATGTTTGGGGAGATGAGGGGCCAAATTCATTTGATTGCTCCGGTCTTGTTTATGCCGCATACCGAGCAGCCGGTCTGGGATGGCCAAATTGGGATCGACTTAACTCCTCTCTTTACTGGGTAGCAACTAAACGTGTGCCATTAAATGAGATGGTGCCAGGAGATTTGGTCTTTTACTCATACAAGGGAACAGTAAGCACGATTCACCACATTGGAATTTATGCCGGCGATGGCATGATGTGGGAGGCGCACAACAAGGATAAAGACCTGCTCTTTTCTAGCATCTATAGCGTCAAGGGTTTAATGCCTTTTGGGGGTCGGGTCTAATCTTGTCGGTGTGAGCACCTCAAATACACCAAACCTTTGGGAGATTCGAAAAGCTTTAAAACCTTTTCTTACTGATCAAACTCAAACTATTTTATTTGGTTGCTCAGGTGGTGCTGACTCAATGGCGCTAGCTATTGCATTACTTGCTGAATACGGTGGCGAAAAAGCTATTCCAGTTGTTGTCGATCATGGGCTGCAGCCTAATTCAGATCAAATCACTGCAAAGGTTGCCGCCCAGTTAAAAACAATTGGATACAAAAGAGTCGAAACAGCAGTTGCTCAAGTAATTGTTACTGATGGCTTAGAGGCATCTGCCAGAAGAGCAAGGTATAAGATCTTTCATCAATTTATTGATAGCTATCAACCAAAGTATTTCTTTCTAGCTCACACTTTTAATGATCAGGCAGAAACTGTTTTACTTGGGTTAGCCAGAGGATCAGGGGCTAGATCACTTTCTGGTATGGCAACTCAAAACAATCTTTTTGTTAGACCACTGTTAAAAATTACCCGGCAAATCAGTGAGGCAGCATGTGTAGAGGCAGGTATTGATTTCTGGTCTGATCCACATAATCAAGATTTAAAATTTGCCAGAGTTAGAGTTCGAAATAGTGTTCTGCCAATACTGGAGGAGAATTTAGGACCTGGGATTACTGAAGCTTTAGTTAGAACAGCTGATTTATTGCGAGATGATGCTGATGCATTGGATGGTTTTGCAAATGAGTTTTTTGCCCAAGTAGATCCAAAGAATTTAGAGGTTAACGATCTACAGCGACTTCCGAAAGCAATCAGGAGCAGAGTATTACGGTTAGCTATTTATCAGGCAGGTGCACCATCTGGCTCACTAACTGCTGAACATATTGAAGCTGCAGAGGCGTTAATCTCCAATTGGCATGGGCAAAAAGAGGTATCGCTTCCAGGGAATGTGAAGCTTTTGCGAAATTCAGGCAGAATTACCCTCTCAGCCAGCACATAAGGAGAATCGTGGATCTATCAGCACTTGGAAATGACATCGAGCGAGTTGTTGTTAGTCAGGAGCAGATTCAAAATAGATTAAAAGAGTTGGCATCCCAAGTTGATAAGGATTATGCCGGTCGCGATCTAATTTTGGTGGGTGTGTTAAAAGGCGCAGTTATGGCAATGGCGGATTTTTCTCGCTATCTACAGCGACATGTTGATATGGATTGGATGGCAGTTTCATCCTATGGCGCCGGCACTAAATCAAGTGGCGTAGTTAGAATTTTAAAAGATTTAGATAGTGATATTTTAGGTAGAGAAGTTTTAATTGTTGAAGATATTTTAGATACAGGTCTAACACTTTCTTGGTTGACTGAGAATTTACTTTCTCGCGGAGCTAAATCTGTTTCAGTTTTAACAGTTTTGCGTAAACCTGATGCTGCCACGGTTAAGGTTGAAGCTAAATATGTTGGCTTTGATATACCAAGTGAGTTTGTGGTCGGTTATGGCTTAGATTTCAATCAGAAGTACCGAAATTTGCCATTTATTGGCGTTCTTGCCAAACACCTTTATTCTTAAGCCCCTAATAACTGTTTCTGAGAAAGAGATGTAACTGGTGACGCAAAAAAAGAGTTTTAAGCTCCCTAAATTTAAAGGACTTAATAGTGGCAAAAAGCCTGCCGCAAAGTCACCACCTTCAGCAAGAAAAATTCTGCGCGGACCTTTATTTTGGATTATTGCTGCATTAATTGCGGTAAGTGTATTTGGCCAGATCTCTGCGACCGGTGAAGAGTATAAAAAAGTTGAAACCTCAGCTATTTTAAATGAAATATCTCTCAATAATGTTAAGTCGGCATTAGTAATTGATCGTGATCAAAAAGTTCAGGTAATTTTAAAAGATGGTGAGTTTGTTGAGGGATCAGCAAAGATTGAAGCATCATATGTTGCTGGCCAAGAAGCCTTAATTGTTGAATTACTAACAAGCAACCCACCATCTGCGGGCTGGGATATAAAGGTTCCTAAGCAATCACTCTTTGTATCTTTGCTCTTTAGTATCCTGCCAATTTTATTAATTATTTTCCTACTTTTGTTATTTATGGGTGGCGGTCAAGGTGGACGAGTTCTCTCCTTTGGCAGATCAAGAGCAAAATTACAAAATAAGGAGATGCCGACCAACACATTTGTTGATGTGGCAGGTGCTGATGAAGCGGTTGCTGAACTACGTGAAATAAAGGATTTTCTGGCAAGTCCTGATAAGTACAAGGCGATTGGTGCCAAGATTCCTAAAGGTGTATTGCTATATGGGCCGCCAGGAACTGGAAAGACATTACTTGCTAGAGCTGTAGCCGGTGAGGCAAAGGTTCCATTTTATTCAATCTCTGGCTCTGAGTTTGTTGAGATGTTTGTTGGAGTGGGCGCCTCAAGAGTGCGCGATTTATTTGCGCAAGCAAAACAAAATGCGCCAGCGATAGTTTTTGTTGATGAAATTGATGCGGTGGGTAGGCAACGCGGTGCAGGTTTAGGTGGCGGAAATGATGAACGTGAACAAACCTTGAACCAATTACTAGTTGAAATGGATGGTTTTGAAGCCAACGGTCAGGTAATTTTGATTGCAGCAACTAACCGACCTGATGTTTTAGATCCAGCCCTATTGCGCCCTGGAAGATTTGATCGTCAAATTTCAGTAGACAGACCTGATTTAAAGGGAAGAGCAGCAATACTTGCAGTTCATGCAAAAAATAAACCTGTTGCAAAAGATGTCGATCTAGAGTCATATGCCAAGCGCACACCAGGTTTTACGGGAGCAGATTTGGCTAATGTATTAAATGAGGCAGCGCTACTAGCTGCAAGGCAAGAGCGAAAAACAATTAAAGATACTGATCTTGATGAGGCTATTGATCGAGTAATGGCAGGACCACAAAAAGTTTCCAGGTTAATGACTGAAGAAGAGCGCAGAATTACTGCCTACCATGAGGGCGGTCATGCACTAGTTGCGCATGCACTTCCACACACTGATCCTGTTCATAAGGTAACAATCATGCCAAGGGGTAGAGCACTTGGTTACACCATGGTTTTACCTGATGAAGATCGTTATGCAGTAACGAGAAATCAAATGTTAGATCAGCTTGCATACACAATGGGCGGAAGAGCAGCTGAAGAGTTAATTTTCCACGACCCAACAACGGGTGCCTCAAACGATATTGAAAAAGCTACGAATTTAGCTAGAGCTATGGTTACTCAGTATGGAATGACTCAACGCCTTGGTGCAATCAAACTTGGAATATCAGATTCTCAACCCTTCCTTGGTAGAGATTATGGTCATCAACGAGATTACTCTGAAAGTATCGCCGCAGTAGTAGATAGTGAGATCAGAGAGCTGATAGAAAATGCTCACCAAGAAGCCTTTGATATTTTGGTTGCTAATAGAGAAACTTTAGATCGCCTGGTTGAAGAGTTGCTAGAAAATGAAACCCTAAACAAAGAGGAAATCGCTGCGGTCTTTAAGAAGGTTAGAAAAGTAAAACCAAGAGCTGCTTGGACTGGTTCTCAAAAGCGCATTCCATCAAATCAACCACCGGTCGCATTAAAACCCGCCAAAGTTAAAGTGATTGAAGAGGAAAAACCAGCGAAGAAAACTGCAGCGAAAAAGGTTAGCAAAGAAACTATTAAGGATGTAAATGAGTGAGATTAACTCCGTATCAATGGGGCCACACGATGGTGGCGCTAAGAAGGAGTTTGATCAAGCAAGAGCAGAAAAGGCAGTAACTGAATTACTACATGCTATTGGTGAGGATCCAGATCGGGAGGGATTGAAAGATACTCCCAAGCGAGTTGCAAAAGCACTTGCGGAAAACTTTGCAGGTCTTTGGCAGAAACCAGAGGAAGTTTTAACTACAACCTTTGACATCGGCCATAAAGAATTAGTCATTGTCAGAGAGATTGAAGTTTTCTCACACTGCGAACATCACCTAACTCCGTTTCATGGTGTTGCACATATTGGTTACATACCAGGAGAAAGTGGTCGAATCACTGGAATTTCTAAATTGGCACGGGTTGTTGATCTATACGCTAGGCGACCACAGGTTCAAGAGCGACTAACATCTCAGATTGCTGATGCCTTGGTAGAAATTTTGCAGCCGGGTGGTGTAATTGTGATTATTGATTGTGAACATCTGTGCATGTCAATGCGTGGAGTTAAAAAATCGCAAGCTCGAACTACTACAAGTGCAGTGCGTGGTCAGCTATTGAATCCGACTACAAGGGCTGAAGCAATCTCTTTAATTAATCAAAGTAGGTAAGAAGATGACACGAACCCTGGTAATGGGAATCTTAAATGTCACTCCAAACTCCTTTGCTGATGGTGGAAAGTACTTAGCAAAAGATGATGCAATCAATCAAGGGCGAAGGTTAATTGCAGAGGGGGCGGACATTGTTGATATTGGTGGCGAATCGACCAAGCCAGGTGTTGAACGAGTAAGTCAGGAAGATGAATTAAAAAGAGTAATTCCAGTCATAACTGAATTAGTTAAAGATGGTGCCACGGTAAGTGTGGATACCATGCGAGCTGAAGTAGCAAAACAAGCGATTGCAGCCGGTGCAACCTATGTAAATGATGTAAGTGGCGGGTTAGCTGATGAAAAAATGGCAGGTTTAATTGCAGCACATCCAAAAATTCAATACATCGTTATGCATTGGCGTGGCCACTCAAAAGATATGCAGAATCAAGCAGTTTATGAAGATGTGGTTAAAGAGGTAAAAGATGAATTAGATGATCGAGTATCTTCACTATTAAAAGTAGGTGTAAACCCTGAGCAGATTATTTTAGATCCAGGAATTGGATTTGCTAAGGAGAGTGAACATAATTGGCAATTACTAAAAAATGTTGAGCGCCTACAGCTGCTTGGCTATCCACTATTAATCGGCGCTTCTAGAAAGCGCTTCTTGGGTGAGTTAGTCAATGCACCAGAGCCCGACAAGCGAGAGGCTGCAACTATTGCTTTAACATCTGAAATGGCAAGACTTAAGGTTTGGGGTGTGCGTACCCATGCCGTCAGAGCCCATCGGGATGCAATCAGCGTTGTGGAACAGATGCGCAAATGAGTGATGTCATAAAAATTTCTGGCATAGAGGCCAAAGGTTTCCATGGCGTACTAGAAAAGGAACGCAGACGTGGACAAAAGTTTCTAGTTGATGTTGAGTTATATTTACCACTTAAGAACTTAAATGATCAACTGAATAAAACAGTGAATTACGCTGAGGTTGCTCAAGTAGTAAAAAATCAAATAACTGGTGAGCCCCTTATGCTGATTGAGACTCTTGCGGAGGGTATAGCAAGAGAGATTTTAAAAGAGTTTAAAAAAATCAAAAGAGTCAAAGTTGTGGTTCATAAACCAAATGCTCCAATTCCTTTGAAATTTAAAGATGTTTCAGTAGAGATTGAAAGAAGTAGATGAAGGCCGTTGTGGCTCTAGGTTCAAATCTTGAAAATCGCAAATTGAATTTAGATATTGCAATAACCCACTTAGAGGTCTTACTTAAAGATTTAAAGGTTTCACCATATTTTGAAACCAAGCCAGTTGGCGGCCCTACCCAAAGTGATTTCATAAATGCGGTTGTAATTGGAGAATGTGATTTAGCACCTGAAGTATTGCTTGCTGAGCTGCTAGAAATTGAAGTTCAAATGGGCCGCGTACGTGATCTTAAGTGGGGACCTAGAATTATTGATTTAGATTTGATTGTGTATGGGGATCAGAAAATAGATACAGTTTTTTTAAAGTTGCCCCATCCTCTTGCTCACTCTAGAGAGTTTGTATTAAGGCCTTGGTTAGAGGTTGATCCAGAGGGTGTAATCCCAGGTGTTGGTACGGTTAAATCATTGTTGGCAAGTATTCAAAGCACAAGTTAAACTCTCCTTCTAGCCCGGTACCCGGAAAGGACTGGAGCCATGATTGAAGTCCTTAAATCTGCAGATGATTTAGCGCGCCAAAAATGGGATGTTTTAGTTCCCACGATGGGGGCACTGCATGCTGGCCACCAGTCCTTAATTGAATTAGCAAAGAATTATGGCAAAAGTATTGTGGTTAGTATTTTTGTTAATCCTCTCCAGTTTGAGAGCACAACTGATTTAAATACTTATCCAAAAACAATTGAGTCAGATTTACAGATGGCCAAAGATGCTGGCGCCAGTGCTGTTTTTGTTCCTTCTGAAAAAGAAATATATCCAGGTGAGATAGAAAGAATTGATGCTGGTGTGGTTGGTGGCTTATATGAAGGCGCAGCCAGAAGCGGTCACTTCTCTGGAGTATTAACTGTTGTAAAGCGGTTGTTTGATTTAGTAAAGCCAAAGCATGCGATATTTGGTGAAAAAGATTTTCAGCAACTTTTTTTAATCAAAGAAATGGTAAAAAAACTTCAAATTCCTATAAATATTGTTTCAGCCCCAACAGTTAGAGATATTAACAACTTAGCTTTATCCTCACGAAATATTCGACTGACAGATATGGATAAGAAAATCGCAAAGGTTATTTTTGAAGCTCTTAATACAAATGATTTAGAGCAGGCAAAGGCAGTAGTTGATCGTCAGCCATTATTTAAATTGGATTACCTGAATTTGATAGACGAGAATACCTTCGCAGATGCCGATCAATTGACGGGAAATAAGCGCTTGATAATTGCTGGTTGGGTAAATCAGGTGCGCTTGATCGACAATAAAGCCATTGGGGGTAGGTAATGAAATTACTAACTGGCTTACCTGGCTGGAGCACATCAGCTGATGTAATTGTTATTGGCTCTGGCGTAGCAGGACTTACCACTGCATTAAATCTGCGTTCATACGGTTTATCAGTTTTGTTAGTAACAAAAGCTCAAATCGATGAAGGTTCAACAAAATGGGCACAAGGTGGAATTGCAGCAGCACTTGGACCAGGTGATACACCTGATCAGCATAAAAAAGATACTTTGGCGGCAGGTGCAGGATTGTGCGATATCAAAGCCGTAGATGTTTTGGTTTCAGAGGGACCAGAAGCAGTAAGAAAATTAATTGCACACGGAGCGGTATTTGATAAATATGAAACTGGTGAGATTGCTTTAACTCGCGAGGGTGGACATTTAAGAAACAGAATTTTGCATGCAGGAGGTGATGCCACTGGAGCAGAGGTTTCTAGAGCATTACTTGCTGCAGTTAAAGGGGATTCAGGTATTGAGGTTATTGAGCATGCACTTGTAATTGATGCTCTAAAGAGTGCCACTGGTCGAGTTTGCGGCGTGACTTTGCATGTAATTGGTACTGGAAGTAGAGATGGTGTTGGCAGAGCATTAGCTCGAGCCGTAGTGGTTGCTACCGGTGGACTTGGTCAGGTTTACTCGCAAACTACTAATCCAGCAGTATCAACTGGCGATGGTGTGGCACTTGCACTTAGGGCGGGTGCCAAAGTTGCTGATGTTGAATTCATTCAATTCCATCCAACTGTTTTATGGCGAGACCTTGCAAATAGAGGTCAGCAACCATTAATCAGCGAGGCAGTTCGTGGCGAAGGTGCAATTTTATTAAATGCAAAAAATGAACAATTTATGATTGGCAAACATCCGCAAGCTGATTTGGCTCCTAGAGATGTAGTCGCAATAGAGATTTTTAATCAAATGAAGTTAAGTGGTCAACCATATGTTTGGTTAGATGCAACAAAAATTAAAGATTTTGCAAATAGATTCCCGACAATTTATGCCTCATGTATGCAAAATGGTATCGATCCCACAAAAGAGAAGATTCCTGTTGCACCTGCCTCACATTACGCATCAGGGGGTGTACTAGTTGATTTGAATGGAAAGTCATCTGTTGATGGTCTTTACATATGTGGTGAGTCAGCATGTACTGGCGCTCATGGCGCAAATCGACTTGCCTCCAACTCACTCTTAGAAGGGTTGGTATTTGGCGCAAGAATTGCTGCGGCGTTATCAAAAGAGTTGCCTGCTCAACAAGAGGCGGTAGATGACGAAAAAACCTTGTTGTTGGATCCTAAAATTCTTTTGCCATTGCAAATTGCAATGAGTGAAGGAGCTGGAGTCTTAAGGTCAGAGGCTTCATTAACTAGAACTCTACAAACTTTAGATGAGTTATCTAAGTTAACTAGCACAGAGCCATGTATTGAGGCATGGGAAGCGACAAACCTTCACTTACTGGCAACTGTAATTGTGAAAGCAGCATTGTTAAGAACTGAATCTAGAGGTTCACACTGGCGTAGTGATTTTCCAAACAGCGAGGCAAAATGGTTAAGTAGAATCATTCAACAGTTTGATTCAGCAGGCAATTGGAAAAGTGAATTGGGGGCGATTTGAGTGAATCAGCTTCGCGATAACTTAAAAAAGTTAGGCCTTTCACCTAATCATATTTTCCAACAAGTAAAAGATGCGATTAGTGAAGATTTGGCAGGTGGTGAGGATTTAACCTCGACGGCAACTATTACACCTTCTCAAGTATCAACAGGGGAGTTTGTTGCTCGAACAACAGGAGTCGTTTGCGGATTACATGTTGCCGCTGCTGTCCTTGAGTACTGCGGTGTTAATCATTATGAGGTTTTAGTTGATGAAGGAGCCAAGGTGAGTGCAGGTAAAGTTTTGATTTCAGTTCAAGGTAACACCCAAAAGATGTTACTTGCTGAAAGAACTGCACTTAATTTCCTATCTCACCTAAGTGGAATTTCCACATTAACAAGTAAATGGGTAGCCGAGGTTGCTGGAACCAAATGCCAGATTCGAGATACTCGAAAAACCACCCCTGGATTACGCAGCTTAGAAAAATTCGCCACTCGGATGGGAGGCGCAGTAAATCATCGTCAATCATTATCTGAATCTGCGTTAATTAAAGATAATCACATCGCAGCAGCAGGTGGTATTACCGGAGCATTTAACGCAATTAAAAAAATGTTCCCTGGAAAATTCATTGAGATTGAGGTTGATTCTATTGAACAACTTAAAGAAGCACTTGGCTTAAAACCAGATTTAATTTTGCTTGACAATATGAGTACGAAAATGTGCGAGGAGGCGGTGGCAATAACGGCCGGAAGTGTAAAGCTTGAGGCATCTGGTGGCTTAACAATTGAAAATGCAAAAGCTTATGCAAATACTGGGGTTGATTACTTGGCGGTTGGATCGTTAACACACTCATCACCTGCATTAGATATTGGCCTAGATTTTAGAAAGGGAAAATAATGTTGCTTGCAATAGATGTTGGAAATACCAATACAGTTTTGGGAATTTTTAACAAGGATAAGTTGGAACAATCCTGGCGCGTAAAAACCGACCCACGAGATACCGCAGATGAGCTTTGGCTTCAGTACTCAGCATTGGTTGCAGATTTTGAAGTTACTGGGGTGGCAATCTGTTCAACTGTGCCGGCAGTTCTGCGAGAGATTAGAAAATTATTAGATGAACATTTTCAAGATGTAAAGACCACCATAATTGAGCCAGGTGTTAAAACCGGAGTGCCTCTATTAGTAGATAATCCAAAAGAGATTGGTGCTGATCGGATTGTTAACTCACTTGCTGCTTTTACTTTGTATGGCGCAGAAGGTCCTTCAATCGTTGTAGATTTTGGAACTTCAACAAATTTAGATGTGGTTTCGCCAAAGGGAGAGTTTTTGGGAGGCGCTCTAGCTCCTGGAATTGAAATCTCAGTAGATGCATTAGCGGCAAGAGCTGCACAACTTCGTAAGGTTGAATTAGTAAAACCAAGATCTGTGATTGGGAAAAATACTGTAGAGGCTCTGCAATCGGGAACCATATTTGGATTTGCTGGCCAGGTTGATGGATTAGTCAATCGAATAATTGATGAGTTAGCTGATTTATATCCAGATTCTGGTGATGTCTGCGTAATCGCAACTGGTGGGCTTGCACCTTTGGTACTTGGAATTAGTGAGATGATCGAATTTCATGAACCAGATCTGACACTGATCGGATTGCGCTTAGTACATGAGCGAAATTAATTCATAACTGCGTTCAGCACACGCTAAGATTTAGCACATCATGGCTGATGAAGATGATCTACCCGAACAACTGCGGATCCGGCGAGAAAAGCGGGCTGCAATATTAAGTCGAGGTGGCCAGCCTTATCCAGTATCTGTTCCACGCACTACCTCCCTTTTAGAAATTAGAACTAAACATAAAGACTTACCAATTGATGTAGCTACCGGTGTTATTGAATCAGTTACCGGCCGCGTTATTTTTAAGCGAGATACCGGCAAGTTGTGTTTTGCAAATTTACGCGAAGGTGACGGTACTGAGCTTCAAGCAATGTTTTCATTAGACAAAATAGGTGAAACCCAACTTGAGATCTGGAAATCTGAAATTGATTTAGGTGACATAGTTTCAGTAACAGGTGAGGTGATTACATCTAAGCGGGGTGAGTTATCGATTCTGGCAAACTCCTTTGCATTAGCAGCTAAGTCTCTAAGGCCACTGCCAGTTGAGCACAAACCGCTTTCTGAGGAAAGTCGTGTACGAATGCGTTATGTGGACTTAATTGTTCGACCAGAGGCAAGAAGTAATGCCAGATTGCGCCCAGCAGTTATGAAATCATTGCGGCAGACATTTCACAACAAAAATTTCTTAGAGGTAGAAACACCAATGCTGCAAGTAATGCATGGTGGGGCAGCGGCAAGACCATTTAAAACTTTTAGTAATGCATATGAAATGGATCTTTTTTTGCGAATCGCCCCTGAGTTGTATTTAAAGCGATGTGTCGTTGGCGGTCTTGAAAAGGTATTTGAGATTAACAGAAACTTTCGCAATGAAGGAGCTGACTCATCTCATTCACCAGAGTTTGCCATGATTGAAACATATGAGGCATATGGTGATTGGCAGAGTATGGCTAAGTTAACCAAAGATCTTGTACAGGATGCTGCTAAAGCAGTTTTTGGTTCTCATAAAGTAAAGCATCATGATGGCAGAGAGTTAGATCTTGGTGGTGAGTGGAAACAGATATCGCTCTTTGAGGCAATTTCAGAGGCGGTTGGTGAAAAGGTTACGGGAGAGAGCTCAATCGATGAGCTTAAGAAAATAGCGGCAAAGTTAGGTATAAAGCTTGATCCAAAATGGATTAAGGGCAAGATTGCTGAAGAGATATTTGAACACACAGTAATAAAGAAGTTAACCGCCCCAACATTTGTAATGGGTTTTCCGATTGACACCTCACCATTGGTTAGGGCACATCGTGAAACACCTGGCGTAGCTGAAAAATGGGATCTTTATGTTGAAGGCTTTGAGTTGGCAACTGGTTACTCAGAGTTGGTGGATCCAGTTATTCAACGTGAGCGATTGGTTGAGCAGGCAAAACTTGGTGCATCTGGTGATTTAGAGGCGATGGGATTAGATGAGGATTTCTTAAAAGCAATGGAGCATGGCATGCCACCTATGGGCGGCATGGGTATGGGTGTAGATAGATTGTTGATGGCACTTACAGGATTAGGAATCAGGGAGACCATTTTATTTCCACTGGTGAAGCCAACTGCTGGAGATGAGTAATGACTGTTGTAGTTAGGCCCGCTAGAACCTCTGATGTTAAAAAGATAAGAGCAATTGTTGATACCTATGCAGTAGAACGAAAGCTGCTTTCTAAAGAGACAGTTACCCTATTTGAAAGCGTACAAGAGTTTGTAGTTGCAGAGTCTGATGGCGAAGTTATTGGTTGCGGAGCGCTGCATGTGCTTTGGGAGGATATTGCCGAAGTTAGAACTGTCGCAGTTGTAGAGCAAATGCATGGTAAAGGTGTTGGACATTTAATTTTAGAAAATATTTTGGCTAAGGCAAAAGAGGTCGGAGTAAAGAAAGTATTTTGC
>CAZDKV010000011.1:0-19180 GCA_964506125.1 uncultured Candidatus Nanopelagicus sp. | reverse complement strand
AGATTGTTTTAATTTATTTTAAGGGAGAGATTTAATTGAAAAGTGCAGTTGAGAAATTATCGCCAACTCGAGTAAAACTTTCAATTGAGGTGCCCTTTACTGAATTAGCTCCCCACATATCTGGGGCATATAAAAGTTTGAGCGAGAAGATAAATATTCCAGGATTTAGAAAAGGCAAAGTTCCAGCTGCCATGATTGATCAACGAGTTGGCCGTGGAGCGGTATTGGATGAGGCAATAAATGCTGCCTTGCCATCCTTTTACTCACAAGCTGCAAAAGAAAATGATGTATTGGTAATTGGTAGGCCAAATGTTGAAATTACTGAGCTTAAGGATAATGAGAAATTTGCTTTCACTGTTGAGGTCGATATCAGGCCAGATATTGATTTGCCTAACTTCTCTGAGATCAAAATTGAGGTAGATGATGTCAAGGTCTCTGATGCTGATGTGGATGAGCAGATTCAATCGTTGCGCACAAGATTTGGCACATTAACCACAGTTGAAAAAACCGTAGCAAAAGGTGATTTTGTAACTATTGATTTGGTGGCAACTAAAGATGGAAAAGAGCTAGATGGCGGCACGGCAAATGATCTCTCTTACGAGGTTGGTTCGGCTTCCATGATTGATGGGTTGGATGAGGCATTGATTGGCCTTTCAACTGGGGGAGAAAAAAGTTTTGAAACCTCATTAGTTGGAATGCCAGAGGGTGAAAAAGGAAGTGTGAAGGTAAGTGTTAAAGCGGTGAAGGAGCGAGAGCTGCCTCCCATTGATGATGCATTTGCAAAGTTAGCCTCTGAGTTTGAAACCTTAGCTGAGCTAAAGGCTGATTTAACAACTCGTTTGACTCGGTTGAAGCAAATGGAACAAGGAGCACAGGCTAGAGATTTATTGGTTGAAAAGTTAACTAGCAGTGTTGATATTCCACTTCCGGCTGAAATTATTGAGGAGGAAGTAAACACCCATCTTGAAAAAGAGGGAAGATTAGATGATGACAAACATCGTGCTGAGGTTAATGATGAGGTAAAAGCCACAATTACTAGAGAGTTTCTGCTGGACTCAATTGTGAAGGCAGAATCTGTTTCAGTTAATGAATCTGAGTTAACGGAGTATTTAGTTAGAGCGGCTTCAAGGTATGGCATGACGCCAGATCAATTTATTAAAGAGGTCTCACAAGCAGGCCAAGTCACCACTATGGTGGCTGAGGTAGCGCGGGCAAAGGCATTGGCTCAGGTACTAAGTCGAGTGCAGGTTGTTGATAAATCCGGCAAAAAGGTTGATCTTGAGGCGTTAGCCCCAAAGAGTGAATCAGCAGAAAAGGAATAAATAATCGCTAACGGCGAACAGGAGCGAGCCTAAGAGCGGGAAGCATTTTCAGCAAAAGGTTGTTAAGGTCATGACAGTATTTTTTCAAGAAAAATCAAACGAGGAGATAAAAGTGGAGCTAAGCAATACCCCACGAAATGCAACTAGTGGTGCTGGTGGATTAGATGATCAGGTTTATCAGCGATTACTAAAGGAGCGGATTATCTTCCTTGGTTCTGTTGTGGAAGATTCCATGGCAAATGCAATTTGTGCTCAGATGCTCTTACTTGCTGCCGAAGATCCAGAGAAAGATATTTACCTTTACATAAACTCACCAGGTGGTTCTATCTCAGCCGGTATGGCAATTTATGACACCATGCAATATATAAAAAATGATGTGGCAACTGTTGCTATGGGTCTTGCAGCTTCTATGGGACAGTTTTTACTTTGTGCTGGAACAGCTGGCAAAAGATACGCACTTCCTCATGCTCGCATCATGATGCATCAACCATCAGGTGGAATTGGCGGCACAGCCTCCGATATTAAAATTCAAGCAGAGCAGATGAGCTTTACCAAGAAGAGCATGGCAGAGTTAATTGCATTTCATACTGGCCAAAAAGCTGAAACTATTACCGAGGATTCAGATCGTGATCGTTGGTTTACCGCCGCTGAAGCCAAGGAGTATGGCTTTGTTGATCATGTTGTTAAGTCAGCTGGACAGGTTTCAGGAAGCGGAGGAACATCACGATGAATTCAGATATGAATAAGGTAAATGAGATTACCTCCCGTTACATTCTGCCAACAATCGAAGAGCGCACTAGTTATGGATATAAGCGATTAGATCCATACACAAAATTATTTGAAGAGCGAATTATCTTCTTAGGCCAGGCTATTGATGACACCGTTGCAAATGATGTTATGGCGCAATTGCTCACCTTAGAGTCAATGGATCCAGATCGAGACATCATGATGTATATCAACTCTCCTGGAGGCTCCTTTACTGCGCTCACTGCAATATATGACACTATGCAATTTGTTCGTCCAGATGTGATGACAATTTGCTTGGGTCAAGCTGCATCTGCTGCTGCAGTATTACTTGCTGGTGGTGCTGCTGGTAAAAGATATGCATTAGAAAATGCTCGGATTTTGATTCACCAGCCATACTCAGAAGGTGGTGGACAAGGATCTGATATTGAGATTCAAGCAAAAGAGATTTTGCGAATGCGCACTCTGCTGGAGGAGATGTTGGCTCGTCACTCAAAGAAGAGCCAAGCTGATATTGCTAAGGATATTGAACGAGACAAGATTCTTACCTCTGCAGAAGCGGTTGAGTACGGATTGATTGATCAAGTATTAGCAACCCGTAAGGCCAAAGCTAAGTCTTAACTGGTAATCGCTTTTAATCATTACCTCTTACATATCTAATTCGGCTATAGGCGAACAGATTCACCTGCAATTTCTTAACAAGGTCAAGCCTGCTCGTTCTACCCTTATCCATGTCGAAAAGGAGTAATTTCAGGTGACAACCCGTATTGGTGAATCAGGTGACTTGCTTAAGTGTTCCTTTTGCGGCAAAACTCAAAAGCAGGTTAAGAAATTAATTGCCGGTCCTGGAGTTTATATCTGTGATGAGTGCATTGATTTATGTAATGAAATTATTATTGATGAGCTTAATGAAACCTCATCCTTAGGTTTAGCTGAATTACCAAAACCTCAAGAGATCTTTGAATTTTTAGACCAGTATGTAATTGGTCAGGACAAAGCTAAGAAGTCACTATCAGTTGCAGTCTATAACCACTACAAGCGGGTGCAATCTGGGGATTCAAAACGTGATGATGCAATTGAGTTATCTAAAAGCAATATCTTAATTTTAGGACCAACAGGTTGTGGCAAAACATTACTGGCACAAACCCTTGCTCGAATGTTAAATGTGCCATTTGCTATTGCAGATGCAACCGCTTTAACGGAAGCCGGGTATGTGGGAGAAGATGTTGAAAACATTTTATTAAAGCTCATTCAAGCAGCTGATTTCGATGTGAAAAAAGCTGAGACTGGAATCATTTATATTGATGAGATTGACAAGGTGGCCAGAAAGGCTGAGAACCCATCGATTACCAGAGATGTCTCTGGTGAGGGAGTTCAACAGGCATTATTAAAAATATTAGAGGGAACTACCGCATCAGTACCACCGCAAGGTGGGCGCAAGCATCCACATCAAGAGTTCTTACAAATTGATACCACCAATATTTTATTTATTGTTGGTGGTGCTTTTGCTGGCTTAGAAAAGATTATCGAAAGTCGAAAGGGTAAGGCTGGGGTTGGCTTTAACGCCAAACTTCAAACAAGTGATGATGTAGTTAAGACAGATATCTTTGGTGATGCCATGCCAGAGGATCTACTTAAGTTTGGCATGATTCCAGAGTTTATTGGCCGACTTCCAATTATGACCAGTGTGGAAAGTCTTGATCAGAAAGCGTTGATGCAGATTTTAACTGAACCAAAAAATGCATTGGTTAAGCAGTATCAAAAGCTATTTGATTTAGATGAGGTGGAGTTGGAGTTTAGCCATGAGGCACTTGAGGTTGTGGCAGATCTTGCAATAAAGCGAGGTACTGGTGCTAGAGGACTTCGCGCAATTATGGAGGAGACTTTGTTATCTGTGATGTATGAAGTTCCAAGTAAGAAAGAGATTGGCAAAGTTGTAATTACCCCTGCTGTGGTAAGAAAAGAGGAGGCACCAACATATCTTCCTCGACCTGCTGGTGGACCAAAGCGGGCGGTAAAGGGTGAAAAGGGCTCTGAGGAAAAAAGCGCATAAGATCAACCCTTATGAGTGGTGATAATAGAAAAGAGTTAGCTGCCACATTCTCCCCTGCAGAGATAGAAGGACCGCTATATAAAAAGTGGCAGGAATCTGGTTACTTTAAAGCAGATGCTAAATCTAAGAAGCCACCCTTTACCATTGTTATTCCACCACCTAATGTCACCGGCTCTCTTCATATCGGCCACGCCTTAGATCACACAATTCAAGATTTGCTAATTCGCATGAAGCGAATGAAGGGCTTTGAAGCATTGTGGCTTCCTGGAATGGATCACGCTGGAATTGCAACTCAAAATGTGGTGGAAAAACAATTAGCAGCACAAGGCAAATCTCGCCATGATCTAGGTCGAGAGACATTTATTGAAAAGGTGTGGCAGTGGAAGGCTGAGTCAGGCGGTGCAATCCTAGATCAGATGAAGCGCTTGGGAGATTCAGTTGATTGGGATCGAGAAGCCTTCACTATGGATGCAAATTTAAGTAAGGCTGTTTTAACAATCTTTAAGCAGCTTTATGACCAAGGTTTAATCTATCGGGCCGAGCGAATTATTAACTGGTGCCCTAGATGTTTGACCGCACTTTCAGATATTGAGGTAGAGCACAAGGATGATTCTGGTGAGTTTGTCTCAATCAAATATGGAGATGAAAATATAAATATCACAGTTGCTACGACAAGAGCTGAGACTATGTTGGGTGATGGTGCAGTTGCGGTAAACCCAAATGATGAAAGATACAAGCACATGGTGGGTAAGCAGGTATTGCTGCCATTAGTTGATCGAATGATTCCAATTATTGCCGATGAGTTAGTTGATCCTGAGTTTGGAACCGGTGCAGTGAAGGTAACAGCAGCTCATGATCCAAATGATTTTGAGATGGGTATGCGACATGGAGTTGAGTTAGTAATTATTATGAATGAACATGGCGTGATGGCTGGAACCGGAACTAAGTTTGATGGCATGGATCGATTTGATGCTAGAAAAGCTGTTGTAGATGAGCTAAGAAAACAAGGAAGAGTGGTTGCGGAAAAGCGGCCGTATGTTCACGCAGTTGGACATTGTCAGCGTTGTGACACAACTATTGAGCCACGACTTTCTAAACAATGGTTTGTAAAGGTAGCACCCCTTGCTAAAGCTGCCGCAGATGCAGTCCGTGATGGTCGGGTAAAGATTGAGCCAGAGCAGATGTCAGCTAGATATTTTGAATGGGTCGACAACATGCATGATTGGTGTATCTCTCGCCAACTTTGGTGGGGACATCGAATTCCAGTTTTTTATGGGCCAAATGATGAGGTTGTAGTTTGTGGTCCAGATGAAACACCACCTGTTGGGTATACCCAAGATCCAGATGTTTTAGATACCTGGTTTTCCTCTGCACTTTGGCCATTTTCAACACTGGGTTGGCCAAATCAAACTGAGGATTTGAAGAAGTTTTATCCAACCTCAGTATTAGTTACTGGTTATGACATTTTGTTTTTCTGGGTAGCTCGAATGATGATTATGGGATTGTTTGCCATGGATGGCAAACAACCATTTGATGTGATTGTGCTTCATGGATTAGTTAGAGACCAATTTGGCAAAAAGATGAGTAAGAGCCGAGGTAACACCATTGATCCAATTGAGTTTATGGATAAATATGGCTCAGATGCCTTGCGCTTTACCTTAGCTAGAGGAGCTAATCCAGGAACTGATCAGGCTTTAGCTGAAGATTGGGTGGCTGGCTCTAGAAACTTTGCAACAAAACTTTGGAATGCCACCAGATTTGCGATGTTAAATGGCGCAACGGTAAGCGGTGATCTGCCAAATACACAGTCGTTGGGTGCGATAGATAATTGGATTTTGACCCGTTTAGATCAAACAATCTCTGAGGCAGATGAGTTGTTTGAAAAGTTTGAGTTTGCTAAAGCATGTGAGTTGATTTATCACTTTGCCTGGGATGATCTATGTGATTGGTATTTGGAGTTATCTAAATCAACCTTTACCGCAGGTGGGGCAGAGGCGGAAAAGAGCAAACGAGTTTTGGGAGAGGTTTTAGACCAATTATTTCGCCTAATGCATCCGGTTATGCCATTTATTACCGAACAGATGTGGTGCACATTAACTAATGGGAAATCTTTAATGATCACCCAGTGGCCAAGCTCTGATCTTTCCAATCAGGATCAAAGTTCATTAAAACTGGTAGAGCAGATGCAACAGATAATTACTGAGGTCAGAAGATTTAGAAATGATCAAGGTATTAAAAGCACTGCCAAGGTGGCAGCTAGATTTACTGGGCTCTCTAAAGTTGGGCTGCAATCATATGAAGCAGCGATTAGACATGTAATCAAAGCAGATGTCGCCGATGGAAATTTCACAGCCAAACTTCAAATTGGTGAGGTATTAGTTGAATTTGATTTAACTGGCGCTGTTGATTTAGTTGCAGAGCGCGCTAGATTAACAAAAGACTTACAAACTGCGGTTAGAGATCGAGATACTGCCAAAGTTAAGTTAGATAATGAAGGATTTATGGCAAAGGCACCTATGGAGGTGGTGACTGAAATCCGAGAAAGGCTTGCTCAAACATCAGCAGATATTGAAAGAATTACCGCTCTTCTTGAAAAACTTCCAAAGTAAATGAGTGAGTTACCAGAGATTAACCAGCTATCTCAGGTTGAGGCAGCACTTCTAAAACGTTGGCCAGAGAGTCGAATTGAACCCACCTTAGATCGAATAACTGCATTATTAGATGCCCTTGGCTCACCGCAGTTGTCATATCCGACAATTCACTTAGCTGGCACAAATGGCAAGACAACCACCTCACGAATGATTGATCAACTGCTTACCAATCTTGGCTATCGGGTAGGTCGTTACACATCCCCACATCTTGAATCCATTACGGAAAGAATCAGTATTAAGGGTGAGCCGATTACACCAGATTTGATGATTGCAACATATAAAGATATTGAGTTGTATCTGGATTTAATTGACTCACGTCAACCGCACCCCATCTCATTTTTTGAGGCGATCACTGCCATGGCATTTGTCGCATTTGCTGAATATCCAGTGGATGTAGGAGTTATTGAAGCGGGCATGGGCGGTCAGTGGGATGCCACCAATGTATTGGCCTCTCAGGTTGCGGTTATGACTCCAATTGGTTTTGATCACATGGAGTATCTCGGTGATACATTAACCAAGATCGCTCAAACTAAATCTGGAATCTTTAAACCAGAATCAAATGTGGTTATGGCAGCCCAACCTGCAGAGGCAGCAAAGGTGTTAATGGCTCAGGTTGCAAAGCTATCGGCAATTCCATTTAGAGAGGGAGTTGAGTTTGCCGTTAAATCTCGATCTCTTGCTGTGGGTGGTCAATTAATATCATTACAAGGTTTGCATGGTGAGATAGATGATATTTATCTTCCACTTTATGGATTACATCAAGCAAACAACGCTGCAGTAGCACTAGCAGCGGTTGAAGCCTTTACCTCAGTTGCCTTGGATAAAGATTTGGTAAGAGATGCTTTTAGCAAGGTTGCCTCACCTGGCAGGTGTGAGATTGTTTATAAAGATCCAACGGTGATTATTGATGCAGCTCATAACCCGCATGGCGCAGCTGCAATTTCTAAAACCATAAATGATGAGTTTGATTTTGAGCTAGTTGTTGGAGTGGTTGCTGTGTTGGCAGATAAAGATGTATCTGGAATCTTAGAGGCGCTATCTACCTGTCTTGATTACATCGTAGTTTCCCAAAGCAGCTCTACTAGAGCGCTGCCAACGCAAGCACTTGCTGAGATTGCTGGGAAATACTTTAGAACAGAACAGATAGAGGTAATCCCAGATTTACCAACTGCCATAACTTATGCAGTTGAGAAGGTATCGTTGGCTAATCAGGTAAATGATGGAGTTGGTGCCGTACTAGTAACCGGTTCAGTGGTGACAGCTGGCATTGCTCGTACAAAACTAAAAGAGTTGGGGAGCGGTAAATGAGAGTAATGGCCGCAGCAGTTTTGAGCATGGAATCTATTTTGATGGGCTTTGCACTCTTAATCGCCAAAGATTCAGCAAGTGACTCTCAGCTTTGGCTGGGAGCTGCATTAGCAATCGCTTTTTTATTGTGTGCTGGAATGTTAAAGCGCAGATTTGGTTTTTTTCTAGGAAGTTTTTTGCAAATTTGCTTAGTTATGTACGGCTTAGTGATTACCTTGATGTATTACCTAGGCGCTTTGTTTTTGATTTTATGGGTTTTTGCAATCGTGCTTGGTCGTAGGGGTGAGGCAATAAAGGCTAGGTTAATCGCACAGCGGGATGAAGATGGGGCAAAATAGCCACAATTTTCTGCTTGAGGCAAAGGTGCGTAGAATAAGAAAGTGAGTTCAGAGCAAACATTAATTTTGATTAAGCCAGATGGCGTTAAGCGTGGTTTGGTTGGCGAAGTTATTGCTCGAATTGAACGCAAAGGTTATGTAGTTACTAATTTAAAAATGTTAACTGCAGATAGAAATCTTCTTGCCAAGCATTATGCCGAGCATGAAGGAAAACCTTTTTATGAACCACTGCTTGAATTTATGCAATCTGGGCCAATTGTGGCGATGATTGCACAAGGCGAGCGAGTGATTGAAGGGTTTAGAAAAATGGCAGGTGCGACAGATCCAACTGTTGCCGAGGCCGGAACCATTCGAGGGGATTTAGCTAGGGATATGGGAACAAAGGTTGTTCAAAATATTGTCCATGGCTCAGACTCAGTTGAATCAGCACAACGAGAAATAAAGATTTTTTTCGGAAACTAAGATTTTACAAAACAAGGCACGAAGGAGAAGCGCATATGGCAAAAGGAAGTAATCGGATGTCTTGGATTGGCCGAGATATGGCGGTGGATCTAGGAACAGCTAACACCTTGGTATATGTGCGCGGTCGTGGCATTGTGCTTAATGAACCATCAGTGGTTGCAGTCAATCAAGACACTGGTGCGATCTTGGCAGTTGGTTTAGAGGCGAAGCGAATGATTGGTAGAACTCCAGGAAATATTGTGGCAATTCGCCCACTAAAAGATGGTGTGATTGCAGATTTTGATACTACTGAGCGAATGCTTAAGTACTTTATTCAAAAAGTTCACAAGCGACGTTACTTAGCAAAGCCAAGAATTGTGGTCTGTGTGCCATCTGGAATTACTGGTGTGGAACAGCGTGCAGTAAAGGATGCTGGATATGCAGCCGGTGCTCGTAAGGTTTACATTATTGAGGAGCCAATGGCAGCAGCTATTGGTGCTGATCTGCCAATTCATGAGCCAACTGGAAATATGGTTGTTGATATTGGTGGTGGAACTACTGAGGTAGCAGTTATTTCACTAGGTGGAATAGTTGCTGCGCTTTCAATTCGTGTTGGTGGCGATGAGTTAGATCAATCAATTATTAATTGGGTTAAGCGTGAGTACTCACTTCTGCTAGGAGAGCGCACAGCTGAAGAGATTAAAATGGCTATTGGATCAGCATTTCCACTACCAGGTGAGCCAGATGCGGAAATTCGCGGCCGCGATTTAGCAACCGGATTACCAAAGACAATTTTGGTTACCTCAGCAGATATTCGAAAAGCGCTAGAGGAGCCTGTCTCAGCAATTGTTAATGCTGTGAAAAATACCCTTGATAAGACTCCACCGGAGTTAGCCAGTGATCTAATGGATCGCGGAATTGTGCTAACTGGCGGCGGAGCACTTCTTCGTGGTCTTGATGAGAGATTGCGTCATGAAACTGGAATGCCAATCCACATCTCAGAGCGTCCACTACAAGCAGTTGCTGAAGGTTCTGGTAAATGTATTGAAGAGTTTGAAGCCTTAGAGAAGGTTTTAATCTCTGAACCTCGTCGTTAATTAAATTGTAAGGGAGTTCATTTGTGGCAAGAGGCGGCGGTAACCGTTCGCGGCTACTTCTAGTCCTCTTACTAGTTTCCTCATTATTTTTAATCACCTTGGATTTGCGTGGCGTAAATCTTGCTGGCTCAATTCGATCTGGTGTATCAACAGTGGTTTCACCAGTTGAAAATCTCTTCTCTAGACTCTTTTCCCCAATTGGTAACTTTGCTTCAGATATTCGAAACTTTGGACAATCAAAATCAAGGATCAAAGAGTTAGAAAAACAGGTTGATCTACTAAAATCCAAAGAGGTACTAGATGAGGATGTAGTTGGACAATTATCTCAACTAAAGAATGTTTTAGATTTGGCTGGGCGTGGTGGTTATAAAGTTGTGGCTGCAAAGGTAATAAATCGTGGCTCTGCAACCTCTTTTAATCAAACCATAACAATTGATGTTGGAAGTAGTGATGGCATATCCAGAAATATGACTGTGATATCAGATGGTGGTCTAGTTGGTGTAGTTAAATCTGTGACCAGTAACTCTTCAATAGTTTTGTTAATGAGTGATCCAACATTTAAAATTGGAGTTCGAATTGCAGGCACTCAAAGTATCGGCGTGGTTTCAGGCCAAGGTGGAAACAAGTATTTACTTCAATTACTAGATGCAACTGGTGAGATCAAAGTTGGCGATAAATTGGTGGCAAGAGGCAGTGAGGGGGGCAGACCATTTGTACCTGGAGTACCAGTTGGAGTTGTCACCGCTGTCCAAAGCAACGCCTCATCAATTACTCAAAATGCTGATGTTGAAGGGATAAGTAATCTTGACCGAGTTGGGTTGGTGGCTGTTGTAGTTGCCGGTCCTAAGCAAGATCCACGAGATTCTTTGATTCCAAAACCAGCACCTACAGTTACCATTTTTGTCACACCTACACCATCTCCTTCTGCAACAAATTAACAATTATGAGCGGCGTAAGAGTTCTAAACACCTCAATGTTCTTATTTGTGGTTTTCTTAATTCAAGAGACTCTAATCTCACGAATTAATTTCCCAATAGATGGCTTTTCGCTCTACCTAGCGACGTTAATGGTGCTGCTCTCACTAGAGGATCGAAGTGGTTCAATTGTTTTTGGCTTTATTGGCGGTTTGATAATGGATCTATCGATTGCAGCTGATACCCCATTTGGACAGTGGGCATTGATTTTAACTTTAGTCGGCTACCTATTCTCACTTAATAAAGAGAGTATTGGTGACTTTACCCAGTCACCACTTGTCTTTGTGACATTTATTAGTTTGGCATCAGCATTTGCCTTAGTTGTGTACTTGATTATTGGCGCACTCCTTGGTCAAAACACGGGTGCCTTATCTCATCTGATCTCAATTGTATTTGCCAACTCACTTTGGACTTTCTTTTTAACACCACTATTTCTACCTTTGATCATAAAGACTAGAACTGCACTTTTAAGTAATCGAGAGCGTATATGAGTCTTCGCGCTCGAATTAATCTGATTGTCTTTCAAACTTTGGTTTTTTCTTTAATGTTTGCGCTATTTGGCCGACTCTTTTATCTGCAGATTTTAGAAAGTGATAAGTACCAGGATGCAGCGATAAGTATCCAAAGTCGAGATGTTGTTACTCCTGCTGTTCGAGGTGCGATAACTGACATTAATGGTGTGCCAATGGTCGTGGATTTACCAGGACTTGTAGTTTCAGTTAATCGTATTGAATTAGATAAGCAAACAGATAAAGGAGTATCAGTATTATCAAAATTAGCTACGCTTTTTGGACTTGAATACTCCGATATTTATCAGCGCACAAGATTATGTGGGGAGTTACCCAGAGATAACCGAGCAGGATGTTGGAATGGCACTCGTTATCAACCGATTCCACTTATTGGCAGCGCTTCGCAGGATTTGGCACTTAAAATCATGGAGAATGCTGATCTCTATCCTGGGGTTGAGGTGCAATCTGTGCCAATTCGAAGTTATCCATCACTTGAAAATGAAAATGTTGCCCATGTTCTAGGTTATGTCGGGGCGGTAACTGATGAGGATCTTAAAAACCCTGAGGTTAATTACTACCGAAATGAGGTAGTTGGAAAATCAGGATTAGAGGTGCAATACAACCAATTTCTGCGGGGAACACCTGGGGTTAGAACCTTTCTAGTCAACCGTAAAGAGGTTGTAACAAAACAAAATAAGAATATTCAAGCAATTGCCGGAAATAATCTGATTACAAATATTGATGCCAAACTTCAAGCAGGAGTTGAAAAATCACTTGCCGCAGCTGTTCTGCGTGCTAGAGCTTCAGGTTTTAAAGGTGACTCAGGAGCTGCAGTAGTTCTAGAGGTTAAAACTGGACGGGTATTAGCCATGGCCTCATACCCAACCTATGACCCAACTATTTGGCAAAAAGGTTTAACAGTTAAGCAGGCACAGGATTTATTTAGTGAAGCAAAAGGCGTGCCCGCACTCTCCAGACCATTACAAGGATTATTCGCACCCGCTTCAACCTTTAAGGCAATATCAGTTGTAGCAGCAGCTGATGCTGGCTATTCACTTAATGCAAGTTATAACTGCCCAGCATTTGTGGAGATTGGTACTAGAACATTTAAGAATTTTGGAAGTGTTGGCGTAGGAAGAATTCCGCTCGATCTTGGCCTTGCAATCTCATGTGACTCACTTTGGTATCAAATGGCATATGACGAGTGGGTCAGAGATGGTGGATTGAGACCAAAATCTTCACCAAATGATTACTTCTTTAAAGCAGCTAAAGCATTTGGTATCGGTTTATTGACTGGAATAGATCTACCGAGTGAGTTAAAAGGAAGGTTGCCAGATCGCCAGTGGAAGCAAAATTGGTATGAACAGAATAAGGATTTTTACTGCAACTATAAAGATCGGGCCAAGAAAGCTGATCTGACTCCATATCTGATTGAGATTGCCCGTGAGAATTGTTTAGATGGAAATAAAATCAGAGCAGGAGATGCGGTTAACTTTTCAATCGGACAAGGTGATACCTTGGTAACTCCAATTCGCCTTGCCCAAATCTATGCAGCTATTGCAAATAAGGGTGTTTATTACAAACCTCAAGTAGCTAGAGCAATTGTTGATGCAGATGGCAAAATCATAAAAGAGTTCAAACCTGAGATTGCTGACACAATAGATATTGAACAAAGTACCTGGGATTTTCTTCACCGAGGTTTACGGATGGTGGTTACTAAAGGAACTGCTGCTGGAGTCTTTGCAGGTTTCCCAGTTGAGGTAAGTGGAAAAACTGGAACAGCTCAGGTCTTTGGTAGAAATCTCAATGGTTCGCCAAAAGATGACACCTCATGGTTTGCAGCATATGGTCCAACAGATGATCCTCAATATGTAGTAGTTATGATGGTTAGCCAAGGTGGTTTTGGTGCATCCACTTCAGGGCTTGGGGTTAGAAATATATTTGAAACTTTGTTTGGTGTAAGTGGCGGTCGAGTTGATCCTGAGAAAGCTATTTTTCCAAATGGGGTGCCAACTACAATTGCAAAGGTTGATTTAAGAAAAGTTGCAGCAAAGGTTGATCTAACAGATGTCAATGGTGGCGGGGTAAAGAAAAAATGAGTCAAAGTATTAAGTACCGCAGCGCCAATCGTGGAGCCTTTGGTGGCTTTGATAAATTGCTTTTACTAGCAGTTGGTGGACTTTTAGTAATGGGTACCTTGTTGGTATATGCCGGAACTAGGGAGTGGTTTCGCTCCTATGGCTTAGATCCAGAGTATTACTTAAAGCGTCATACTCTAAATATCATAATTGGTGGCTTGCTTGCCTATGGCACAACATTAATTGATTACCGATTGTTGAGGGCGTATACGCCAATTCTTTGGCTGGCTGCCGTGATTGGATTGATAATAGTTTTAATTCCAGGGCTTGGAACTGAGATTAATGGCGCAAAAGCTTGGATCTCCCTGCCTGGTGGCTTTCAGCTACAACCGGCTGAGTTAGCCAAGATTGCAATCATTGTTGGAATGTCGATGGTGTTAGCGGATCGAGATCAAACTGATAAAGATCCAACTGATTTAGATGTAGTAAAAGCTTTAGCTATCGCTGCTGTGCCGATTCTCTTAATTGTTGCTCAACCAGATTTGGGAACGGTATTAATTATTTCAGCAGCAGTTGTAGCGATGATTGGTGCCTCCGGTGCACCGGCACGATGGGTTATTGGATTACTCCTTGCAGCAATAGTGGGGGTATTTGCAGCAGTGCAAACAGGTGCCGTTAGTCAGTATCAGGTGGCACGTCTGCAATCCTTTGTTGATCCATCGGCAGATCCGCAGGCAACTGGATATCAACTTCGACAATCAAGAATCACAATTGGATCAGGTGGCTTGCTAGGAAAAGGATTATTTGAAGGACCACAGACAAATGGCCGATTTGTACCTGAACAACAAACAGACTTTATCTTTACCGTTGCAGGCGAAGAGCTTGGCTTTGTAGGTAGCTCATTAATTTTAGCTCTCTACTTCTTGCTTTTTATTAGAGCCTTTTCTATTTGCCGGCGAAGTAGTGATCTTTTTGGTCGATTAGTTTGCATTGGAGTGATTGCTTGGTTTGCCTTTCAAACCTTTGAAAATATTGGCATGACCATGGGGCTTATGCCGATGACCGGTGTGCCGTTACCATTTTTATCTTATGGTGGCTCATCAATGTTTGCTAATTTAATTGGTGTGGGCTTGCTACAAAATGTCCATGCTAGAAGCCGATAACACGCTTAATTTGCGCTAAGTTGGCAGATCGCCTGCCCATCTGCGATACTTTCCCTACGCAATCAGCGCGAGGATAAAGATCCAACGCCGCGATCGCGTCGATATTTTTAGCAAGTTAATTAACCAGATTAATTAAAAAAAGTATTGTAAGAGATACTGCAAAACTGCAGTAATTATTTTTGAAAAGGATTTGATTTATATGGCTGATGAGCCTAAAGCACCACGTAAACGCGCTGCCAAAAAAGCAGTAGATGGCGAAAGTAAAAAAGTAAGTAAAAAAGCTGCAGCAATTCCAGTTCCACTATTTCAAGCAGCGCCAGTTTCCAAGACTCCAAAGGTGGCAAAGGCTGCCAAGGTTGAAAAACCAGAGGTGGCAGCTGCTACTGGCAATGATGAGAGTGAAAAAGAGGAGTTTCGCCGTCGCCGCCGCAGAGGCGGTAGAGGCAGAAGGCGAAATGGTAAAGAGAGTGAGGGAGCAGATGATGCAACCTCAACTGAATCTTTGGATGAGAGCACAGATAGTGATGGCATAACCCACAAACGTCGTCGTCGCCGAAGAGCAAGAGGTGAGGGTGTTACACCTGGTGAAACCATTGAAGAGGAT
The DNA here is from genome assembly GCA_964506125.1 of uncultured Candidatus Nanopelagicus sp. Taxonomy (GTDB): domain Bacteria; phylum Actinomycetota; class Actinomycetes; order Nanopelagicales; family Nanopelagicaceae; genus Nanopelagicus. Next base: position 3,898 of record CAZDKV010000011.1, on the reverse strand, counting down.
GGCGTATTAACCGTTGTAAAGGTTAGACCGGTTCGGGTGCGGGAACCAAGAAATGAAAATAAGAAATTTGAACGCCGAGATCGAAGCCGATTTGATCGATCAGATCGTTTTGAACGCCGAGAGCGACGAGATTTCACTCGAAAGCGCGGCACGGTAATAACTGAATCAGAGTTTTTAGCTCGCCGAGAAGCAGTTGAGCGAAGTATGTTGGTTCGCCAGATTGCTGATCGAACTCAGATTGCCATTATTGAAGATGATGTAATGGTTGAGCATTATGTAAATAGAAATAGCAATATTTCCTATGTCGGAAATGTCTATCTAGGTAAGGTTCAAAATGTTTTACCATCGATGGAGGCAGCATTTGTTGATATCGGTAAGGGACGAAATGCAGTTCTCTACGCTGGTGAGGTTAATTGGGATGCTCATGGCTTATCGGATACAGCACCCCGAAAGATTGAACAAGTATTAAAGAGTGGACAGTCAGTACTAGTTCAGGTTACTAAAGATCCAATTGGTCAAAAGGGTGCCAGATTAACTAGTCAGATTTCACTTCCTGGTCGCTACCTAGTTTATGTACCAGGTGGTGGCATGAGTGGTATCTCAAAGAGATTGCCAGATAATGAACGAAATCGTTTGAAGGGAATTTTAAAGAATTTAATTCCTGAGCAAGCCGGAGTAATTATTAGAACAGCAGCTGAAGGTGCGCCAGAGGCTGAATTAGAAAGAGATGTCACCCGACTTAAAGCACAATGGGAGGATATTGAAAAGCAAGCAAAGAGCTCTTCAACCTCAGCACCATCACTGTTATATGGTGAGCCAGATTTAACTGTTCGTGTAATCCGAGATATTTTTAATGAGGATTTCAACAAGATGTTAGTCCAAGGTGATCAAGCCTGGGATGACATTCAAAACTACATCGGACATATTGCGCCGGAGCTTGCCACCAAGATTGAAAAGTGGACAGGTCCAAGAGATCTTTTTGCCGAACATCGGGTAGAAGAGCAGTTGGCAAAGGCATTTGATCGCAAGGTTTATCTACCATCCGGCGGCTCACTTGTTATTGACCGCACTGAAGCGATGATTGTGATTGATGTTAATACCGGTAAATTTATTGGTAAGGGTGGAAACCTAGAAGAGACTGTTACTAAGAACAACTTGGAGGCAGCTGAAGAGATTGCCCGCCAATTGCGCCTGCGGGATATGGGCGGAATTATTGTGATTGACTTTATTGATATGACCTTGGAATCCAACCGAGAGTTAGTGCTTCGTAGATTGGTTGAGTGTTTAGGTAGAGATCGCACCAAGCACCAGGTGGCAGAGGTAACCTCACTTGGCTTGGTACAAATGACTAGAAAACGAGTTGGTCAGGGATTAATTGAAGCTTTCTCAACAACTTGTGAAAGTTGTGGTGGTCGAGGAATTCATATTCATGCCGAGCCTGTTAAAAAAGTGGCGCTAGAGAAAGATATGGAGCAACGTTTTTCAAAGACAAGCAAGGCTAATGCTGATGAAGATTTATCAGAAGATGATGACAAATCAGAGGATGAAGATTTAGATAATGAACCAATTAACAATTCAAATGAGAGTGATCAAGAGGTTGAAGCACCTGCACCAGTTGCCAGGCGAAAAGGTCGTCGGGCTGTGAGCACTGGGGTTATTTCAACCAATTAATCAAGTGAATTTGACCAAGAGTAGATCAATCTCTACCCTTAACCACCTAGCCAGATAGGTAAGAATCCATCTAGGTTAATAACGAGCAAGGAGTTGCCGGTGTACGCGATTGTTAAAGCAGGCGGACGACAAGAGAAGGTTTCAGTTGGTGAAACTCTTGTGGTCGATCGCATCGACGCAGCCGTTGGCGCTTCGGTAACCTTTCCAGCCGTACTTCTAGTAGATGGCGCAGATGTAGTTGCTGATCCAAAAGCACTTGCTGCTGTAAAGGTAACTGGTGAGGTATTAGCTGAGCAAAAAGGTCCAAAGATTGCCATCCTTCGTTACAAGAGCAAGACTGGATATCGTCGTCGTCAAGGATTTCGTTCAAAGCTAACTCGCGTAAAAATAACTGGAATTAACAAGTAACTACTACTTAAGGCAGGTGAAAGCAGATGGCAAGTAAAAAGGGTGTCTCCTCCACACGTAATGGTCGCGACTCAAATCCTCAATACCTTGGTATCAAAAGATTTGCAGGTCAAGTAGTTAAGGGCGGAGAGATCTTGGTTCGCCAACGCGGAACCTACTTTCACCCAGGAAAGAATGTTGGCATCGGCAAAGATGACACATTATTTGCACTCGAGGGTGGCTCAGTTGAGTTTGGTCGCGCTCGCGGTCGCCGTGTAGTAAATATCGTTCCGGTTTCTTAAATTTCGCGGATTTTAAATTAATGGGTCCGCTAACTGCGGGCCCATTTTTATTTGATCCAAATCGTATGGAAGGGAGTATCTGATGACAACCTTTGTTGATCGGGTGACCTTGCATGCTGATGCGGGAAAAGGTGGTGATGGTTGTGTCTCCGTTCACCGAGAAAAATTCAAACCATTGGGTGGACCAGATGGTGGTAATGGTGGTCGCGGTGGAGATATTGTTTTAGTTGTTGATCCAGATGTAACAACTTTGCTGGATTTTCATCACTCTCCGCATCGTAAATCTACAGATGGCAAAAAAGGTGCTGGTGATTTTTGTAATGGTGCAGATGGAAAAGATTTAATTCTCTCTGTACCAAATGGCACGGTAGTTAAAGATGTAAATGGAAATACCATCGCAGATTTAGTTGGCTTTGGAACAAGATTTATGGCCGCCCAAGGCGGCAAAGGTGGTTTAGGCAATGCTGGACTTGCTAACTCAAAACGTCGAGCACCAGGATTTGCTCTCCTTGGTGAGCCAGGTGAGACCCGAACATTATTTTTAGAGTTAAAGAGTGTGGCTGATATTGGTTTAGTTGGATATCCAAGTGCGGGTAAATCTTCATTGATAGCAGCTATGTCAGCTGCTCGACCAAAGATTGCTGATTATCCATTCACAACCTTAGTTCCTAACTTAGGTGTGGTCCAAGCAGGTGAGACGCGATTTACCGCAGCAGATGTTCCAGGATTAATCCCAGGTGCTAGCCAAGGTAAAGGTTTGGGTCATGAGTTTTTACGCCATGTTGAGCGGTGCGCAGCATTAGTACATGTTTTAGATTGCGCAACTCTTGAGACAGATCGAGATCCAGTAAAAGATTTTGATGTTATTGAGGAGGAGTTGAAACAGTATGGCGGCCTATCTGATCGACCAAGAATTATTGCCTTAAACAAGATTGATATTCCAGATGGCAAAGCAATGGCAGATATGGTTCAAAAAACTCTTGAAGGGCGTGGCTTTCCAGTCTTTCAAGTTTCAGCAGCTTCCCGTGAAGGCATGCAGGAATTGATTTATGCCATGGCGCAAATTATTCAAAAGGTTCGCAAGGAGCAGAAAGAGGATCAGGTAGCAAGAATTGTGCTACGCCCAATTGCCGTAGATGATGCTGGTTTTGAAGTTATTGCAAATGACGATGGCACATTTAACATCACAGGTGATAAGCCTGAGCGATGGGTTAAACAAACTGATTTCGCTAATGCTGAGGCAATTGGATATCTAGCAGATCGACTAGCCTCATATGGAATTGAAAGAGAGTTGTACAAAAAAGGTGCAAAGGCAGGAGATGAGGTTCGCATTGGATTAGGCGATGATGCAGTGATCTTTGATTGGGAGCCAAGCATTGAAGCAGGTGCAGAGTTACTAGCAGGTGCGCCTAGAGGAGAGGATCTTCGTCTATCCACGCCCTGGCGAATGGATCTACTTGAGGATGATATTGATCAATTAAGTGATGATGAGATTGAAATGCAGTGGGAGTACAACGTGGCAAATCCTAGAACGCCAC
>CAZDKV010000010.1:0-23511 GCA_964506125.1 uncultured Candidatus Nanopelagicus sp. | reverse complement strand
ATGGAATTTTGGAACACACAAATAACTCAATTGAGGTTGAGACAGATGTAACTAACATTCCAGCATTCTTAATGTTAAGTATGGAAGGCATGATGGCTGGCGAATCTAGATACGCCGCCGAAGTAGTTCTTCCTGAGGGCGTTAAGTTGATTAGTGATCCAAAGATGACTGTTGTGCACTTGTCAGTTAAATCTGCTGAGATTGAAGAGACACCAGTTGTTGCCGCTGTCGCTGAAGGCGATGCTGCCGCAGCCCCAGCAGAGGGTGAAGCTGCTGCTACTGCTACAGCTCCTGCCGGTGGCGATGATAAGAAGGACAAAAAGAAGTAAGTTGGCACTAGCCTTAACTTATGGCTGATCGTTGGTTGGTAATTGGTCTTGGAAATCCAGGATCTGAGTATGAAAAAACCAGACACAACATTGGTCAACTTGTCCTAGATCAACTATCTGACGGTCAAAAATTTTCCTCCCACAAATCTCGGATGGAAATATGTGAGGTTAAATGTGGTGAGCACACTTTAGTTCTAGCAAAGTCCCGTGGGTATATGAATGAAACCGGTGGACCAGCAAAAGCTTTACTGGATTTTTATAAAATCGAAATTGCCCAAGTTATCGCAGTTCATGATGAACTTGATCTTCCATTTAGCGCACTGCGAATTAAACAAGGTGGCGGAGATAACGGGCATAATGGTCTTAAATCTTTAACTTCATCATTTTCAAGCGCTGATTATTTTCGCATCAGAATGGGTATAGGCCGGCCAATTGGTGAGCAGGATCCGGCAGATTTTGTCTTGAAACCATTTAGTAAAGAGGAGCGCCAAGATTTAGGTGAGTTCACATCCCGTGGTGCTGATGCGATTACTACGTTGGTAGTAGCTGGAATGGATAAGGCACAAACAGCTTTTAACTCTTAATTACCTTAGCTCGGCCAGATTCCAGGCGTGCTACTGGCACTCTAAATGGTGAGCAGGAAACATAATCAAGATTTAAATTATGGAAGAAGTGAATACTTCTAGGATCTCCACCATGCTCACCACATACTCCTAATTTGAAATCTTTTCGATATGCCCGGGCTTGATCTTTGGCAATTTTCACTAACAACCCCACGCCATCTTGATCAAGTGATTCAAAGGGATTAAAAGGTAGTAGCTCTAAATCTAGGTATCTTGGCAAGAATGTCGATTCAACATCATCGCGACTAAATGCCCAGGTGAGTTGAGTTAAATCATTAGTACCAAATGAGAAAAAGTCAGCATAATCTGCCAATCTGCTTGCCGTAATTGCAGCTCGCGGGGTCTCTATCATGGTGCCAATTGGCATATCTAGCTGCGCACCATTTAAGGTTTTCTTAATCTCATCCTCCAGGCTCTCTCGTAAATATAGAAGTTCACGTTGAGTAGCAACTAGCGGAATCATTAACTCAGGCTTTGGTTCAAAGCCTGCCTTTTTAACTTCAAGGGCGGCAAGTACTAAAGCCCGTACCTGCATTTTGAATAACTCAGGAATCAATATCCCCAGACGAACCCCACGAAGTCCAAGCATTGGATTTGCTTCATGCAAACGCTTGACCGCAGCAAATATTGCTTTGTCTCTAGGAGTAATTGTTGTATTTAATGCCTCAGCGGTAGCCATCTCAGCACTAAGAGTTGCTAGATCTGGCAAGAACTCATGAAGTGGTGGGTCTAATAATCGAACTGTTACTGGGAAGCCTGACATAGCTTTTAATATGCCAACAAAATCTGCTTGTTGCAGTGGCTGCATTTCAGCAATCACCGAATTTTGTTCAGCTTCTGTCTCTGCCAGTACAACCCTTTCGACATAACTTCTGCGCTCACCCAAAAACATGTGTTCAGTTCGACATAAACCTATTCCTTGAGCACCCAATGTTTTAGCACGGATGGCATCCTCTGGTGTATCAGCATTTGCCCTCACATATAATTTTCTAATCTCATCTGCATGTTGCAGAATTCGATCCACAGCTTTAACAACAGGTGTAGCTTCTTTTGAAGAAGCCAGCAGTGTGCCTTCCAAATATGAGGTAACTGGAGATTGAGTAACTGGTAATTCACCTAGGTAAACACAACCAGTTGTGCCATCAATAGAGATTACCTCTCCCTCTCTGACGACTAAGTCACCAACTGTAAATTGCAGTAACTTCTCATCAACAGTAATGCTTTCAGTTCCACAGACTGCAGTCTTGCCCATACCCCTAGCAACAACGGCAGCATGTGATGTTTTACCGCCACGACTAGTTAAAATTCCTTCGGCAGCAACCATTCCCACTAAATCATCTGGACTGGTCTCTCGCCTGACCAAGATAACTTTGCGACCAGTTTTTGCTAAATCAAAAGCCCGTTTTGAATTAAAAACAATCTCTCCAACTGCAGCGCCAGGTGATGCTGCAATTCCAGTTGCTATCAAATTTTGTTTTGCAGATAAATCAAATTGCGGAAACATTAATTGGGCTAGTTGATCTCCACTTGTGCGTGCAAGTGCCTCATCCATTGAGATCTTGCCTTCATCAACTAATTGAGTAGCAATTCGAAAAGCTGCCTCCGCAGTTCTCTTTCCAACTCTTGTCTGTAAGATCCAAAGTTTGCCGCGCTCGACAGTGAACTCAATATCGCATAGGTCTCGATAGTGATCCTCTAACCTCTTCATCAATCGTTCCAGCTCAGCATGAACAACTGGCTCTTTTTTAGACATATCAACCAGCGACATGGTGTTACGAATGCCTGCCACCACATCTTCACCCTGTGCGCGATCTAAGTAGTCGCCATAACTTCCTTTTTCACCAGTTGCAGGATCTCGGGTAAAAGCCACTCCAGTTCCAGAATCATCACTGAGATTTCCAAAGACCATGGATTGGATGTTTACGGCAGTTCCTAAATCAGATGGGATTCGCTCTCGGCGACGGTACAGCTGGGCGCGCTCTGAGTTCCAAGATTTAAAAACTGCCTCAATTGATTGCGTTAAGTGATCAATTGGTTTTGTTGGGAATGGCTTTTTCGTATGATGTTCGATCGCTTTGATTAAATCTTGGGCTAACTCCTTAAGCGATCCTGCTGATAAATCTGCAACCACTTTGACATTCATCTTTTGCAGGTGAAGTGCCTCAATTTTATGAACAGTTTCATCTGGCAACTCACAAACAATCCTGCCAAACATATCAATGAACCGGCGATATGAGTCCCAAGCAAATTTTTCATTACCACTGGATTTTGCCATGGCATCTGCGACCTCAGGTGTAATGCCAACATTTAAGACAGTTTCCATCATGCCCGGCATAGAGTGTTTGGCACCAGAGCGAACTGAAACTAATAAAGGATTTTTGGCATCGCCAAATCTTTTCTCAACAGTTTTTTCTAAATTTGATAACGCAGTATGTATCTGATCATTTAGCTGGGCTGGAACTGATCCAGTTGTCAGGTACTCTCGGCAGGCATCAGTGGTAATGGTGAAACCAGGAGGTACTGGTAGACCCATTTGAACCATCTCGGCAAGGTTTGCACCTTTACCACCTAGAAGATCTGATTTACTTTTATCGCCAAATGTAAACGGATAAATAAACTGCTTAGCCAATTTGACCCCTGTCTAAAACTTCCGCCAGCCTACTCATCCGGTATTGCGCAAACCTGCCGCAACACCGTTTATCGTTAATAGTAGAGCTCTTGCCAAGAGCGGATCTGGCTCCTTTTGGCTGCGAACCCGTTTGAGTAGGGAAATTTGCAGCAGTTGAATTGGGGCTAGATAGGTATCTCTAACCTGTAATGTTCTAGCCAAGATTGGTTGATTTCCTAGAATCTCACTCTTGTTTGTCATCATTAGTAACTCTTTTACTGTCAAATCAAACTCAGTCTTGATTTGATCAAATATTTTATGAAGAGAAGGATCTACCAAGTTTTCTACATATCGCTTTGCAATTGTTAGATCTGTTTTGGCTAAGGTCATCTCTACATTACTTATAAATGTGCTGAAGAAATGCCACTCCTTAAGTAAGGTTTGGAGCAGTTGGCTCTTTCCAGCCTCTCTTGCTGCCTTCAAACCTGATCCGACACCATACCAACCAGGAACAATTTGACGAGATTGAGTCCAGCCAAATACCCACGGAATTGCTCGAAGTGAATCTAATCCAGATGATGCATCTGGTCTTCGAGATGGACGTGAACCTAAAAACATATTTCCTAATTGTTCAACTGGGGTTGAGGTGTAAAAATAAGCTGAAAGCTCTGGCTGATCAACCAGAGCTCGATACGCCTTAAATGCATGCTCACTAATTAAATCCATGCACTCATTCCAAGTATTTAAATCCTGACTTGATTGTCTAGGTTTTCTATTTAGCACTGTCGCCTCTAAGGCTGCTGCCAATGTAAGTTCTAAATTTTCTTTTGCTAATGCTGGTAGACCAAACTTGTCAGAGATCACCTCACCTTGTTCTGTCATTTTTATTTGACCATCAATTGAACCCCAAGGTAGAGCAATTAATGCATCATAAGTTGGTCCACCACCACGGCCAACAGATCCCCCACGGCCATGAAATAGACGCAACTTAATACCATGTTTTTTTGCAACATCTCTTAGTTTGCGTTGAGCCTTATGAATTTCCCATTGACTAGTGGTGATACCCGCGTCTTTATTTGAGTCTGAATACCCAAGCATTACCTCTTGAACACCGCCCCGTAAATCAACAATTTTTCGGTAAGTTACATTTGTCAGTAGGTCATCCAAAATTTTGTCTGCCGATTTAAGCTCAATCACAGTTTCAAGTAGTGGAACAAATCCAATTTTTGCAAATGCCTTTGGTTCATCAAATGAAATTAATCCAGCTATCTTCGCAATCACAACGGCTGCCATTACATCATCAGCTGATTTAGTCATGGAAATTATGTAACTCTCAATCACTTCAGGTCCATATCTATCAATTAACTCATTTATGGCAACAAATGTTTTATAGCAATTACTGCTTGCTTGATCGAGGTCATTCAGATTTGGATTAATTTGCCCCAGCAAAGCCTTTGTAATTGTCTCTTTGCTTGAGCTTCCAAAAATTTGAGTTAGCAATTTGTGATGAACATCTGAATGCTCTCTGATATCCATAGTCGCATGAGTTAAGCCGAATGCACTTATCGAACGCATAATTCGATCTAATAAACCATTGGCAATCAATTGACCATTATTTTCCAACAGTGAGGTGCGCATAATATTAAAATCTTGAAGTAGTTCAGCAGTATCTTTGTAATCTCTACCCGAAAAGTGTGGCAGGCCAGAGGCATGTCGAGATTGCGTCAGCGACAATTTATGCCTGATCGCCGTAGCTTTTAATCGATATGGCTCTTCAATATTAATTCGACGATATCTCGCTTCAATTTCAGGCAAGTTCTCTAAATCCTTAGCAACAGAGACCTCTAACTCCCTGGATACCCCAGCTAACTTGGTGGAAATTGATAATGCTTGTCTTAACTCATCTAGGTGTGAAAATAAAGTTCTAGTAAAATGAGCATTTTGTAATAATATTGCAGCTTTAGTTACCTCAGCTGTGATGTTTGGATTACCATCTCTATCTCCACCAATCCAAGTTCCAAATCTTAACGGGCGAGCATTTAGTGAGAGATCTACCCCTAATTTTTTAACCTCAGTTACGAACTCCACTAAGACCTCTGGCACTGTCTCAAGCAGTAACTCATCTAGGTAATAAATTGAATTAACTGCTTCATCAAGTGGCTCAGGCCTGCCGAGGCGAAGTTCATCTGTCTGCCAAAGTAAATCAATTGCCTCCGCTAATCTTTCAAGGTGAAATGGATTATTTGGTTGTTGAAGTAATTGAGAAATAGTAGTCATTTTACTTAAAACTGACCTTCGAGCAGCCTCTGTTGGGTGAGCTGTAAATACCGGACGTACTGAAAAATTTTCAATCCATTCTTGTAGCTCAGCAGTTGAAAATTCTTGATTTTTATTTTTTGCTTTTAGTATATTTTCAATAGTTCTGCTGAGCCATGTACCGCCAGGGTTATGTTCAGCAGCTAAAATTTTGGACCTATTTACTTGTTCAGCGACATTTGCTAAGTTAAAAAAATTACTAAAAGCTCTTACCAATGCAATAGTTTGTGAATCAGAAATCTTGTTTAGAATTTGATCTTGGCTTCCTTCTCTAACTGAGAGTCTTACTGATTCAACAAGCGCAAGTAATTCTTCTCCCTCTTGGCGAGCAAGGGTTTGACCTAGAAGATCTGCTAACTTTCTAACATCATTGCGAAGGTCGGTGTTATCTACCCCAGAGTTCATGGGTTAATCATTACAGGTATTCAAAATCCTTCGCACATTATTATGGCAATCCTTGTCTCGGCTAAGCCGTAGAATTAGCCCATTAACCCCCCTTCATTTATGGAGCGGGGGTAAGCGGCGTTTGGATAAGGAGGTGGATCGGCAATGCTGAAGTTATTCGAAAGTTTGCAAAAACCTATTAGAGAGTATCTATCAGATAACAAGAATTTAGTAGCACCTTCAGCTGTTCACTCCTTAATTTGTATTAATCAAAGCGCACCTACCTTAATTGTGACAACCTCAACTAGGGCAGCAAATGAGTTGACTGAAGAGCTAATCTCCCTAGAAGGTATAAATTGCGTAGTTAATTTTCCAGCCTGGGAAACATTGCCTCACGAGCGGTTGAGCCCTAAATCAGACACTGTTACTGCAAGATTTAAGGCGTTATACAAGATTAATAATCCTGATACTAAGTATGTGGTTTGTTCTATTCGAGCATTACTCCAACCCATTATTGCAAATGATCTGAAAAATTCTCAGATACAAATTGCTACTAATCAAAGTATAAAAATGTTGGATTTAATCGAGCAGTTATCAAAATTTGGTTATACCAGATCTGATTTAGTTGAAAAGCGAGGAGACTTTGCAGTCCGCGGTGGAATTTTGGATTTTTTTGCACCAGACCAAGAACATCCAATAAGAATTGATTTTTTTGGAGATGAGATAGATGAGCTCTCATTTTTCGCAATCTCAGATCAAAGATCAATTGAGAAAATTGAAAGTAATATTCTTATTTTTCCATGTCGTGAACTTTTAATTGATGCGCAAGTTAAAAAGCGTGCTAAAGATTTAGGAATTCGTTTTCCACAAATTCAAGACCTCGCCAGTAAATTAAGTGAAGGTATAACTTTTGAAGGTATGGAGTCATTGGCAGCAGGAGTAGTCGATAGGTTTAATTCAATTTTGGATTACTTGCCAGATGGCTATCAAATCCTATTAATTGATGAACCAAGAATTAGAACCAGAGCAGCAGATTTGATTAAAACAAATCAAGAATTTCTAGAGGCTGCTTGGTCAAATCTTGCTTGGTCTGAAGGTGATATTAATCAGAGGCCCATAGATTTGAGCAAAGAGTTAGGCCATGGTGGTTTCTACACACTTGAAGAAATCCAAGATGTAGCGAGGAAATCCAATATTTCCTTTCGCAGTTTAAATCTGTATTCAGCTACACCAGAGGACTCGCCATTAACATTTATTGATGAGTTAGAAAGCTATGCAAATAAGTATGAAACGGTACTAGCTGACATACAGCAATGGCATAAAGCTGGATATGAGGTGATTTTCACCGCCTCTGGAAAAGGAGTCTTGAAGCGATTTTCTGAATTACTCAACGGGGCAAATTTACCAAATAATTTCATCTCAGGAGAAAATCCACCAAGTAAAAAGTTAATCAATATTGTACAAAGCAATTTAAAACATGGCTTTGTAAGCGAAGAGCTTAAATTTGTAATTGTTACAGATAAAGATGTTACTGGACAGCGATCATCTGACAAAGATCTTGCAAGAATGCCATCTCGCAGGAAGAAATCCATTGATCCACTGCAATTAAAAGTTGGTGATTATGTGGTCCACGAACAGCATGGAGTGGGCAGGTACTTAGAGTTAATTAATCGATCAATAGCTGGGGTATCTCGAGAGTATCTAGTGATCGAGTACGCATCATCAAAACGTGGCCAACCCGCAGATAAATTATTTGTTCCTACCGATACCTTGGAGCAAGTTACTAAGTATGTTGGCGGTGAAGCCCCGGCACTACATCGAATTGGTGGGTCAGATTGGCAAAATAGTAAACGAAGGGCAAGAAAAGCCATCAAACAAATTGCTGCTGAATTAATAAGACTATATGCAGCAAGGATGAGTTCCCCTGGTTTTGCATTTTCACCTGATACACCTTGGCAAAAAGAGTTGGAGGATAGTTTTGCATTTGTCGAAACCATTGACCAGCAAGCCACAATTGATGAAGTTAAGCGCGATATGGAAAAACCCAACCCCATGGATCGAATCGTCTGCGGAGATGTTGGGTACGGTAAAACTGAAATTGCTGTAAGGGCTGCATTCAAAGCAGTACAAGACGGAAAACAGGTTGCTATTTTGGTTCCAACTACTTTGCTGGTTCAACAACATTTCAATACATTTTCAACTCGGTACGCTGGTTTTCCAATCAAACTTGCTGCGCTTTCTAGATTTAATACACCAGCGCAGAGTAAGGAAATAATTGCTGGACTTAAAACTGGTGCGATAGATGTAGTAATTGGTACCCATAGATTGCTATCAAAAGATGTGACCTTTGCTGACTTGGGCTTGCTTGTTGTAGATGAAGAACAGAGATTTGGCGTCGAGCATAAAGAGGAGTTAAAAAAAGCCAGAACCAATGTGGATGTTTTGGCAATGTCAGCTACACCAATTCCAAGAACTCTAGAGATGGCAATTACTGGAATTAGAGAAATGTCCAATATAACTACCCCGCCAGAGGAGCGACATCCAGTATTAACCTATGTGGGTCCATATGATGACAAACAGGTAAGTGCAGCAATCAATCGTGAGCTCCTTCGAGATGGACAAGTATTTTTTATTCATAATCGTGTTGAAAGTATTGAAGCAGTTGCTGAGCGACTCAAGAAATTAGTGCCAGGAGTAAAAATTGGCATAGCTCATGGACAAATGAATGAACGGGCTTTAGAAGAGGTTATTTTATCTTTTTGGAATAGAGATTTTGATCTATTGCTGTGCACCACAATTATTGAAAGCGGAATTGATATTCCAAATGCTAATACCTTGATAGTTGATAGATCAGATTTGTTTGGATTGTCACAACTTCATCAACTTAGAGGCCGAGTAGGCAGAAGTCGAGAGCGTGCATACGCTTACTTTTTATATCCAGCAGAACAACCAATCACAGAGTTAGCACATGATCGTTTAACTACGATCGCAACAAATACTGATCTTGGAGCCGGAATGCAGGTTGCTTTAAAAGATTTAGAGATTAGAGGAGCTGGAAACCTGTTAGGAGGTGAGCAATCTGGACACATAGCTGAAGTCGGCTTTGATTTGTATATGAGAATGGTCGCTGATGCGGTGGAAGAATTTAAGAGTGGCTACTTTGATGAAAAACCAAAAAATAGTGAATGTAAAGTTGAATTGCCAGTAAATGCACATTTACCTGTGGAGTACATTGAATCTGAACGGTTGAGACTTGATTTGTATCGTCGTATCGCAGATGCGCATAATGATGGTGAATTGAGTGAGATTAGTGCCGAGTTAGTCGATCGCTTTGGGCCAATTCCAAAACCAGCTCAAGAATTGATGGCAGTGGCATCCCTGCGCTTATTTGCAAAGAGTTTGGGACTTACAGATATTGCAATTTCTGGAAAGAATTTGCGCCTTACCCCAGTGAATCTTCCTGAATCAGCACAAATAAAACTGGCTCGACTTTATCCTGGTTCTATATATAAAAACGCTTCCCAAATCCTCCTAGTAGCAAGGCCAGCTAGCCCTAATTGGATAGAAAGCGCGTCGGTAGGAGATACTTCTACCCTTGCTTGGGTGAACTCAGTACTTCAAGAATTAATCCAGCCACTAAAACGTAACAGCTCTACTTGAGAGAGAATGAGGATGAAATTGTTTAAGAAAATTATCTCAGCAGCATTAGCGGTTGTGCTTTTAACTGGCTGCTCAAGTATGAGCTCAGGAGTGAAGGTAGGCGATGAGGAGTTTTCAGCGACGTTGATTCAAGAAACAGTCGATGAAATTTTGGCGGCTCGAAAAACTGTTGATACCTCGCAAATGAATCTAGTAAACGGTCCAGAGTTATTACGAAATCAAGCTCAGTTTTTTGTTTTACGAGTATTAATGGATCAAATCGCAAAAGATACCGGTATTGAAGTATCTCTTGCCGATATTGCAGAGAGAAGAAGTGACGTTATTTCAAGATTAGCTAGTCCAGCTGAGTTACCAGCAGCACTAGTTAGCGCTAATCTGCCAGCATCAAATCTTGATCCATATCTAAAAGTTTTAATTATTTCTGAAAGACTTCAAGATAATTATGTTAAATCTGGTGGATCCGAAAGTGAACTACCTCTTTATATTGATAAGTTAGTTGTAGATACTGCTAATAAATTAGGAGTAACAGTTAATCCTAAATACGGTAAGTGGAATCCAAAAAATGCATCAATTGAACCAAGTGATGCAACCGATGGCGCTGTAGTCCCTCTTCCATAAAATAATGAGTTCTGAACTCATCAGGCTTCGCGAGGTAATGGATAAGCTTCGCTCACCAGGCGGTTGTCCATGGGATGCCGAACAGGATCACGCATCACTTTTAAAGTATCTTTTAGAAGAGTCATATGAGTTTATTGAGTCTGTTGAAAACAATGACCGTCAAGCTATGCAGGAGGAGTTGGGCGATCTTCTATTACAGGTTTACTTTCACTCTAGGATGGCTGAGGAAGATGCAACACAGCCTTTTAATATTGAGGATGTGGCCAAATCAGTTGCTGATAAATTAATCAGGCGTCACCCACATGTTTTTGCTGGTGAAACCGTTGATGGCAGTGCAGATGTTTTAGAAAATTGGGAAAAACAAAAAGCAGTAGAGAAGGGTCGAACCTCAGCGATTGACGGGGTTCCACTTGCTCAACCAGCGCTACCTCTAGCAACCAAGGTAATTTATCGGCTAAATAAATTAAATTTTGATCTGCCCATCTCTGAACCAATCTCACTACCAAATGAGACTGATCAGGATCAATTTGGCCAGATACTTCTTGGATTAATCCGACAAGCTGTTGAAAAAGGATTAGATCCTGAGGCAGCACTTCGAGCCGCCACTAAAACCCTAATTACTCAGATTCAGGAGCATGAGACAAGGTAGAATTGATTTACTGATCACAGTTACCAAAAATAGTTAGGGAAATTTAGTGTCAAAAATAAATTCAGTAAACGCAAGAGAAATCCTGGACTCCAGAGGTAACCCAACTGTTGAGGTTGAAGTTGTATTAGATGATAAGAGCGTTGGCAGAGCGGCAGTTCCTAGCGGTGCCTCTACAGGTGCTTTTGAGGCTGCTGAATTACGAGATGGCGGGCCAAGATATTTAGGTAAGGGTGTTGCAAATGCTGTAAAAAATGTAACTCAAAAGATAGCACCCGTCGTCTCCGGAATGAGTGCTGTCGACCAACGGGCGATTGATCAAAAAATGATTTCCCTAGATGGTACGAAAAATAAGTCTGTATTAGGGGCGAACGCAATACTGGGAGTATCTCTTGCAACAGCTCGAGCGGCCTCAAATAGCGCTAATCAATCATTGTTTAAATATTTGGGTGGAAGTAATGCCAAGACTTTGCCAGTGCCAATGATGAATATCTTAAATGGTGGCGCACATGCTGATACAAATGTTGATATTCAAGAATTTATGATTGCACCAATTGGTGCAGACAGCTTTAAAGAATCCTTACGGTGGGGTGCTGAGATTTATCACAGTTTGAAATCTGTCCTCAAGAAAAAAGGACTAGCTACAAGCATTGGTGATGAGGGTGGATTTGCACCAAATTTAGATAGCAATCGCGCAGCTCTTGATTTGATTTTAGTTGCAATTGAAGGCGCAGGGTTTAAAGTCGGTAGCCAAATTGCACTAGCCATGGATGTGGCTGCTACTGAATTTTTTAGTGAGGGCAAATATGAATTTGAGGGAAAATCTTTAACCTCAGAGCAAATGATTGCTTATTACAGTGATCTTGTTTCAAATTATCCTTTGGTTTCGATTGAGGATCCACTAGATGAGGATGATTGGAGTGGATGGGCTAAATTAACCTCAGAATTAGGGGAAAAGATACAAATCGTTGGCGATGACCTATTTGTTACCAACCCAGAGCGACTAGCAAAAGGTATTAAAAGCAAGACTGCAAATGCTCTTTTAGTTAAAGTTAACCAAATTGGCACTCTTACTGAAACTATTGATGCAGTAAATATGGCGCACGAGAATAATTACAAATCTATGATGAGTCATCGTTCAGGTGAGACCGAAGATACAACGATCGCAGATTTGTCCGTGGCGCTTAATTGCGGACAGATTAAAACTGGTGCTCCAGCAAGATCTGAACGAGTTGCTAAGTACAACCAGTTATTAAGGATTGAAGAAGAGTTAGCAGCAGATGCTATTTATGCTGGACGTTTAGCCTTTCCTAGATTTAGGAAGTAATTGATTTGGCACAGCGTAAATTTTTTGCAGCAGCATTTATCTCAAGTTCACGAAAGAGTATTGAGTCGGGTTTAAAAAAACGCGGACTTTCAAATCGAGCACTTATTGTAGGAATAGTTCTATTTGTTGTTGCAATCACATTAGCTCCACCAATTCAAAATTACTTCACGCAACGTGCCCAGATAAATGCGTTAAAAACACAGATTTCAGATAACCAAGCACTGTTAGAAAAAGCGGCAAAGGAATTGGCGCAATGGGATGATCCTGAGTTTGTGGCCAGTCAAGCAAGAGCTAGATTACATTTTGTGTTCCCAGGTGAGCGCCAATATATCGTGGTTGGTAATGAAGAGATCGAAAACAGTGATCAGCAGACAAAAGTTTCTGGACAGCTTCCTGTTGGAATACCTTGGTATTCAAGGTTGATATCTTCAATTACAAGCACAAATGTAAGTAATTAAAATGGTCAAGCCAGAAAGTGCCTTCAAGGCCGAGGTACCAACTGAAAAGGATTTGAAGACAGTCTCTGCACAACTTGGCAGAGAGCCCAGGGATGTTTCAGCAATTGCTCACCGATGTCCATGTGGTGAACCAGATGTAGTTCAAACTCCGCCGCGATTAGCAGATGGGACACCCTTTCCAACTTTCTACTATGCAACCTGCCCAAGACTTACTGGTGCAATTTCAACTTTAGAAAGCTCTGGGTTAATGACGCAGATGAATGAGCGTTTACAAAGTGATGCAAACTTAGCGGGGGATTACTTAGCAGCTCATGTTGATTACGAGGCAGCTAGAAATGCAGTTGCAAATCTACTGAGTTTGGATGTACCAGAGATTCAAGGCGTGACAGCTGGTGGAATGCCAGATCGAGTTAAGTGTTTGCATTCGTTAATTGCCCATTCATTAGCTGCTGGAAGTGATGTCAATCCATTAGGGGATGAGGCACTGCTTGCACTTGAATCTTGGTGGTTAACTAAACCATGTAGTGAGATTAGTAATTTACTCGGTGAGGATAAATAGTTGAGTCGAGTTGCGGCAATTGATTGTGGAACTAACTCAATTAGGCTGTTAATTGCTGATATTACTGGAGGTAATTTCAAAGAGGTATTACGAACTATGGAGATTGTCCGTCTTGGCCAAGGGGTAGATCAAAATAAATCCTTTCATCCAGATGCAATAAATAGGACACTCGCTGCTGTCGAGAAATTTTCACAATTGATTGCAAGTAAAGGTGTTGAAAAATTAAGATTTTGTGCAACAAGTGCAACTCGTGATGCTAGTAATCGGGAGGTATTTACTAATGGTGTTGAGCAAATTCTAGGCGTTGAGGTCGAGGTTATACCTGGTGAGCAAGAGGCAGCGCTTTCATTCATTGGCGCTACCAAGGAGCTATCCCAAAATGATGGACCCTTTTTAGTTGTGGACATTGGCGGAGGATCAACTGAGTTTGTTTTTGGTACTCAAAAAGTAGAATTTGCCAAGAGTGTAAATATTGGTTGCGTTCGGATGAGTGAGCGCCATCTAAATCTCCAACCACCTACCATGGCGCAAATTGCTGAGGCGATAATAGATATTGATCTTGCAATTACCCAGGCAGCCAAGGTGGTACCAATTTCACAAGCTAAATCATTAGTGGCAGTTGCAGGCACTGCAACTACAGTTGCAGCAGCCGCTTTAAATCTCAAAGAGTATGATCGACACTTAATCCACCTCTCTAGAGTTTCTGCCTCATCTGTTTATCAAGTTGCTGCGATGTTTCAAGGTATGAGTAAAGAACAAATCGCATCACAGGGATATATGCATCCAGGAAGAGTGGATGTAATAACTGCTGGTGCGTTAGTTTTATCCCGAATCATGGCCGCAACCGGGGCTAGTGAATTCATCGCATCTGAGTCAGATATTTTGGATGGAATTGCTTGGTCACTTTCCAAGTAAGCGAAGAATTGGCTGGATTTGATGGTTAAAAAAGACGGGTAGATTTACCCCTGAAGATTCGCCCCTGTAGCCCAATGGCAGAGGCATGCGACTTAAAATCGCACAAGTGTGGGTTCGACCCCCACCGGGGGCACGCTCAATAGCTGCGAATCTTCAGGAAAGATTAAGTCAGATTTTGCCCTCGGCAATAGCCTAGGGAATTAGAAGAGATTAATATTTGTTTACTACCTAAGTAACTAGTTTAGACACAGCTAACAGTTACTTCTATAAAAGGAGAAGAATGAGAAGCTCAAACCCTGTACTTGGCAAGGCATTTAATCAATCAGCAACTATGCAGGTTGATCAATTAGAGCAAAGTTATAACGCTCCTGCTGCCTCATCAATACGAACAGGTCGCATGACAATGGAAGATGTTGTTGCGAAAACTGGATTTTTGTTTGCAATTTTAGTTGTTGTTGGTGCGTTTGCATGGAATGCAAATTTAGGTCTTGGCGCAGTGCTAGTTGGATTCCTAGGTGGTTTCGTTCTAGCAATGGTGATTAGTTTTAGTAAGAACATCAAGCCAGGATTAGTTGTTACTTACGCTGCATTAGAGGGTTTAGCACTTGGAACTCTAAGCAGTTACTATGAAACAGTCTCTCCTGGAATTGTTAGCCAAGCTGTAATTGGAACAATCGCAGCATTTGCTGGCGTACTAGTTATGTACCGCAACGGCACACTTCGTGCCACACCGCAATTTACCCGGGCATTAATTGGCGCAGCAATTGGCTACTTCCTCTTAGCGCTAGTTTCACTTGTAGCATCTTTCTTTGGAGTCGGAGAAGGTTATGGTTTCTATGGTGTCTCAGGACTTGGCTTATTACTTGCAGTAGCTGGCGTAGCACTTGCAAGTCTTTTCTTGGTTCTAGATTTTGATCAAATTCAAAAAGGCGTTGCAGCTGGTGTTCCTGAGAAGGAATCTTGGCGAGCATCCTTCGGCTTGATGGTCACCGTAGTCTGGCTATACCTTGAAGTTTTGCGACTAATCGCGATTCTTCGCGGCGACCGCTAAGTAAAAAAAGTATCTAACAGGAGCTGTGAGAAATCACAGCTCCTGTTTATTTCCATCTGGAATCAAATCCTCATCTAAATGCGCTCGCCGGGTCTCTGGCAGTACGGTGGCCAGCAAGATAGCAATTGCCCAAATAGCTGCCGATACTAAGAATGCAGTCTGGTAACTAAACAAGTCAGTGATCAATCCAACTATTACAGGACCAAAAATCATTCCAGCATCTCCTGCCATCTGCCAGACTGCAATTACTTGGCCGCCTCTACCGCGGATAATGTCACCAACTACGCTGCCAGGAGCTGTTCCAACATATGCACCACCTAAACCAAAAAATGCCATTGCAATAAAATAAAAAGTTGGGTTTGTCGTGAATGCCAGCATTAATATTCCAAACAAAACAAATGCGCTACCAAACAAAAATGCAGCTCGCCTACCACTCTTATCAGAGAATTTTCCTGCTCTTAATAGAAAAGTTCCCTGAACTAGTGCCCCAACAGTCAAACCTAATCCGGCAATCGCTGCAGTTGAATTCAATTTTTCAATTACAAAAAGAGGCAAAATTGAAGATCTTAAACCAAAAAGTATCCAGTTATTAATGAAGGCAAGCATTAACGCTATTTGATAAGGCCGCAATTTAAAAGCTTGACCTAAAGTTGTTAGGCCCACCTTACTTGAGGGTAAATCAACCTTCTTGCCTAATCTTTTTTCACTCAAAAAAACTAATGCAATTATGGCTGCCGTTGCCAATGTAGTTGAATAAACAAAAAATGGTGCTCGAAGTGAGATTGCCGAAAGAATTCCACCAAAGGCTGGACCGGTTATTCCACCAAGTAAAAATCCACCATTAAATAATGATTGTGCACGCGCTCTAAATTCATCACTTACTGAGCGCATTAACAATGAGCCAGCGGAGACTGAGAACATGGATGAGCCCAATCCGCCAAGTGATCTAAAGGCTAAAAGCTGTTCGTAACTCTGTGCCAAACCAGTTAAAAGAGTGAAGAAGGAGACCATGAATAAACCAAAGCCCAGCACTTTTCGTTCGCCAAATTTGTCTACAAATTTTCCGGCAATCAACCCAGTAGAAAAACGCACTAACGCAAAAACTGAAATGATTAATCCAATTGCAGTTTTGCTAACACCAAAGGAGGCTGCAAAGACTGGAACCACTGGAATAATTAACCCAAAACCTACCGCTACAAAAAAAGATACTGACGCAAGTACGGCAACCTCTTTAGGAAGTTCAGTAAATGGATTATTGAAGCGCTTTTTCTTAACTATTTAACCAACCGCCTCACCACTAGCTTCTGCCCTAGCTGCAGAGTGATCTGCTCCAGATTTTAATGGTTTCTCCTTTAAGAGAAAGGAAAGTAAAAATCCTATAAATGTAACTGGAACGGCAGCCAAGAAGACGATTCTAAATGTTTGCGCAAAGCTTCCCAGTACAACCTCTTGTAGATTCATTGGAAGAGTTGAGATGATCGAAGTATTTACTGTTATCGCCTCGATGTTATCAGGTGAAAAACCTTCCAAAGCTTTTGGGTTGCTTTGTTGCAACTTTGTTAGATTTTCTTCAAGGTAATATGCAATTCGATTACTAAATATTGTGCCAAATATTGCTGTGCCAAACGCACCACCTAGAGATCTAAAGAAGGTATTGGAGGATGTAGCGATGCCCATATCTTTGAACTCAACATCATTTTGTAGTGCAATTAAAATTGTTTGCATGGAAAGTCCTAATCCAGCACCCAACAAAACTGCATAAACTGCAAGAGATAAGAACGAAGTATCCTGGTCCAAAGTAGCCATCAGGATTAAACCAACTGTCATGATTGCAGTTCCAATAATGGGAAAAATCTTGTACTTACCAGTTAAGGAGATTCTTTTACCGCTAAAAATTGACATGGAAACTATGCCAATCATGAGCGGAATTAGTTTTAAACCAGCCTCAGTTGCAGAGTTTCCTTTTACTACCTGCAGATACAACGGCAACATAACTATGGCGCCAAACATTCCAGCACCAATAATGAAACCAAGTGTTGAACTTAGTGAAAAGGTATGGTTCTTAAATAGTCGCATCGGCAATATTGGTTCAACAGCTCTAAATTCTTGCCAAATGAACAAAAGCGTTAAGGCAATACCCAAAATCATTGTGGTGATGGTTCTACTATCTGTCCAGCCATTTTCAGGACCATAAACAGATACCGACAAGAGCAGGGAACAAACAGCCAGAACTAAAATCAAAGCACCTAAGTAATCCACCTTATGATCACGTTTGACCTTTGGTATATGCAGAACCATTGAGGTAATCACCAAAGCCAAAATTCCAAAGGGTAGATTTATATAAAAAATCCAACGCCATCCAGTTATGCCTAGTATCGCTTCTTTATCTGAAAAGAAACCTCCCAGTAGAGGCCCTGCAACAGATGCCAGTCCCCAGACAGCGCCAAAGTAACCAACATACTTGCCTCGCTCGCGGGGCGAAACGATGTCACCAATAATTACAAAAGTCAGCGCCATCAAGCCACCAGCGCCTAACCCTTGCAGCGCTCTAGTGAAAATTAGCTGTGTCATGTTTTGTGAAGCACCAGCAAGTAATGAACCAATTAAGAATGTAATAATGGCAAATTGAAATACTGGGCGACGGCCATAAAGATCTGAGATTTTTCCATATAACGGTGTGGATGCTGTTGAAGTAAGAAGGTATGCAGTTACTACCCAGGTGTAATGATTTAAACCATTAAACTCCTCAACAATATTCTTAAGTGCAGTAGAAACAATCGTTTGATCTAAGGCTGCTAACAAAAGCCCAGTCATTAATCCACTCAGTACCACCAAAATTTCCTTGTGAGTCAGTGGCCCTGCTTGCTTATCAATCGCTGGTTTATTCACTTAAAATTTACCGCCTTAGATAGGAGTAAGCCCAAAAAAACTGGCTGAATTGCGTAAGAGGCTTAGATTACTCTTTTTCTTTGTTAGTATCTAATTCATGAAAGCAGTTATCGCAGAAAATTTAGTTAAGACCTATAACAAAGGCTCAGTTAGAGCCTTGGATGGATTAAATCTAGATGTAGAAGAGGGAACAGTACTTGGAGTGCTGGGGCCAAATGGTGCTGGAAAAACCACATCCGTAAGAATTTTAGCCACACTTTTAACACCAGACTCTGGTCGAGCTTCTGTTGCAGGAATTGATGTTCTAAAAAATCCAGATGAGGTAAGAAAAATAATTGGGTTATCAGGTCAATACGCAGCGGTTGATGAAACATTAACTGGTTGGGATAACTTAATTATGTTTGGCCGGCTTTATCATTTATCAGCCAAGGCTGCGAAAGATCGAGCAGTTGAACTATTAGAGCAGTTCTCACTCTCCGATGCAGCAAAGCGTCCAATTAGAACCTATTCGGGAGGCATGAGACGCAGATTAGATTTGGCAGCCTCTTTAATTATCCGACCAAAAGTTTTATTTCTAGATGAGCCAACTACTGGATTGGATCCCAGAGGCAGACAGGATATGTGGGGCGTTATTGATGAATTGGTTAAAGGTGGTGTGACTCTGCTTTTAACAACACAGTACTTAGAAGAGGCAGATCATTTGGCTGATGAGATAGCGGTAATTGATCATGGAAAAGTTATTGCCCGTGGCACCTCCGATTCCCTTAAACGCCAGGTAGGGGGAGAACGGTTAGAGATAGTTGTTGAAAATGAATATGTTGCAGCGGTTAAAGAGATAGTGGCAAAGGTAAGTGGAAGTGCTGTTAATGTCGATGAGGGCTTGCGCCAGATCTCAGCTCCAGTAACTACTGGAAGCAAGGCCTTGATTGAGGCCGCAAAACTACTAGATGAAAAAGGAATTCACCCATTAGATATTGGCTTAAAACGCCCCTCATTAGATGATGTCTTTTTATCTTTGACTGGTCATGTGGCTGAGGAGAAGGTGGCTGAAGAGGAGTTAACAACTAAAGGTAGGAGGCGAGGAAAATGATTAATTTCATTTCAGATGCAGCGGTAATCACTAAGCGACAGCTTCAGCAATTAACCCGAGTGCCTGAGCTTTTGTTGTTCTCAACTATTCAACCAATCATGTTTGTATTGTTATTTAGGTATGTATTTGGTGGCTCAATTGATACTGGCCAGCCTGGCGGTTATGTGCAATTACTAATGCCTGGCATCTTTGTCCAAACTGTTGCCTTCACACTTGCTGGCACAGCTGTTGGTTTAGCTGCAGATATGCAAAAAGGTTTAATTGATCGATTTAGATCACTACCAATATCTAGATCTGCAGTTGTTATCGGGCGTACTTTAGGTGACGGAGCATTAAATATCGTCGTTCTCACCGCAATGGGAATTACTGGATTTGTTGTGGGTTGGCGACCAACCTCAACTGTTTTTGAAGTGATCTTAGGATTTATCTTCTTACTCGTTTTTGGCTTTGCAATGTCTTGGATTGGTGTCTTGATTGGATTATCAGTTCGCGAGGAACGGGTTGCAACTAATGCGACATTTATTGTGGTTTTTCCACTCACCTTCTTATCAAATGCTTTTGCCCCAACAACTGGTATGCCAAGGCCACTGCAATATGTTGCAGAGTGGAATCCAGTTTCAACGATGGTGGCCGGATGCCGGGAATTATTTGGTCTGGAAAACCAATTCGGTGCAACTGCTGGCTCATTTCCAAGTGAAAATCCATTACAGATGTCTATTATTTATATGATTTTAATTATGGCGATTTTTATTCCTCTTAGCATTAGGAAATACAACAACGCTGCTAAAAAATAGTATTAGCTAAAAAGTTGTGCCTCTAGTACTGCAACCTTAATCTGCTTACCATTTGGCGCAGTGTAATTAACAGTTTGCCCAATCTTTGCCCCAAGAACAGCAGCCCCAAGCGGTGATTTCTCAGAGTAAACCTCAACATCACCGGATGCAATCTCTCTAGATCCGAGTAAAAACTTAAGTTCATCACCAGCAATATCAACTGTTACTAACATGCCAAGTCCAACTACACCTGATTCACCAGCAGGTGGTGTGCCAATATGAGCATGCTCCAACATATGTTTTAGTTGGCGAATTCTTCCTTCAATCTTTCCTTGTTCCTCCCGAGCTGCGTGGTAACCGCCATTTTCTTTTAAATCACCTTCAGCTCTTGCTGTCTCTATTTTCTTAATAATCTCAGCACGAAGTGGACCCTCTAACTGAGCAAGCTCTGCTGCTAGACGATCTGCCGCCTCCTGGGTAAGCCAGGTCTGAGTTGGTTGGTTCATAAGTAGTAAAGGTTACTGGCAACTGGCAATTCCTGCATTTACCGCAGGTAATCGGGTAGCGATCTCAACTGTACGAAGATTGCTGCCAGCCTGTAGTGAACCGGCTGGCATTAAATCACTCACCTGACCCACAGTATTCTTATCAATATCTCTTGCAACAACTGAGCAGCTGTGATCTTTAGTCAAATCACGAACTGTAATTTTATAAGTAATTGAAATACGCTGTTCATCGATTACTTTAAATGAAATTAATTCAGATCTTAGCTTTGGGTTTGCAGCGTTAAAGCCACTCCAAATAAACCAAACAGCGGTGATGCTTAGCAAAATCCCAGCAATAAAAAAGCGTTTGTTTTTACCCCCAGATACGCCATATCTGGCTCGCAGCGCTGGGTCAGTCTGTACTTTGGGATGCATCACACTCTTATTGTAGAACTAATTGCTTAAGGGTTAAGTAGGCTTATCTCATCTAATGAGGGGGTGAAATCATGGAAGAGGTATCAAGTTTTGATATGGGAGTAGCTGGCTCTTTAACCATGATTTTTTTATCACTAGCAATGTTGGCATTAATGATTAGCTTTTATCGCAGGTATAAGAGGTTAGTTGACCGTAAAGATCAAGAGTAGTTTTAAAGAGTTATGAAATCAGCAGTCAAGAAAGCTGCCTTAGTATTAATCTGGTTATCTTTGATTTATGCCTGCTATGAATTAGGTGTTTGGCAATTAAACCGAGCACAAGCTTTAAATGTAATCACCGCCCCAAAACCTGATCAACCACTAGTTGCACTAAGTGAGGTTTCATCTGCTGGTAAGAACATGCCAATAAAGGCGGTTAATCGAATAGTTTCTGCCACCGGCAGATATACCAACTCTTATATCGCTAAAGATCAAAAACTTTCGGAAGAGGCGATTGCAGATTTTGATGTAAGAATTCTCAAACTAAATACCGGGCATGCCGTCTTAGTTGTGCGCGAGGTGGTAGGGCAGGGTCTTGATCAAGTAGCAGGTGAGGTTTCAATTACCGGCCGGCTATACCCAAGGCAAAATGTTGATCGTACCTTTGCTCAACCAGGTGAGCTCTCTCGGATAGATCCAGCACTGGTGGTAAGTAGAGAAAATCCATTTTTATATGATGGCTACATTGTCTTGCGAAGTGAAGTGGCTGCTAGTAACCAAGTGAGTGATTTAACTTTGGTGCCATCACCGCAAATCTCTGAACGCTTACCTGGTTTTTACTGGCAACACATCTCATATGTAGTGGTGTGGTGGTTTATGGGGGTACTACTGTTGATAGCGCCAATCTTTCCGCAATTTAGAGTTAATGCAGAAAAAGTTGGTGCTAGCTCAGATAAAAAGGTCGGTAAAAGAAGGAAGGCAGGGGTAAAGAGATGAACCGAATTATTTTCTTCTTCCGATTTTGGGCTCTTTGGGCTGGTGTAATGTCATTGCTACTTTGGTTTTTGTATATGCCTGCGAAGTACCTAGTAAGTGATAAGAGCTTTTACGAACAATTTATTTGGATACCAATTGTGCATGGCTTTACCTACCCGGTCTATCTGGTGGCGGCTTTGATTCTTTGTATTGCTAAGCGAAAATCATTACTAAGCACCGGCCTATTTCTACTGGCTGGCACCTTACCGGTGGCCTCAATTTGGATTGAGCGACGGGTTAAATCTGGCCGTTGGTAGGTCGATCCTTTATCTAAACTTAATATTTAAACCTTGCGTGTTGCCACTACTTCTTAAGGTTGGTTATTTACCCTTTACCTATTCTTCCAAAACCAATAAGCACAACTAAAGAGATTGCGAAGATAGTAATTGGCTAGTGAATCTATCGTTCTAAAGTCAGTCGCCCCCCAGCCAGAGCCTGCCCGTATTACCTATGTACTAGATACCTCAGTACTGCTTGCAGATCCTGTGGCATTAACTCGATTTGCCGAGCATGAGGTAATCATTCCAATTACCGTAATTGGTGAGTTAGAGACCAAACGAGATCATCCAGAGCTTGGTTACTTTGCAAGAGCTGCCCTTCGCACCCTTGATGATCTTCGAGTTAAAAGCGGAAGATTGGACAAGCCAATTGCAATTAATGATGATGGCGGCACACTTGCAGTTGAGTTAAATCATGCCGATGCCTCAAAGTTACCAGCTGGCTTTTTAAGAGATGGCTCAAATGATTCACGAATCTTGGCAATTGCAAAAAACTTAATGTCCGATGGCCGCAAGGTTGTTTTAGTAACTAAGGATTTACCACTTCGAGTTAAGGCATCCTCGGTTGGTGTTGAAGCGCAGGAGTATCGAGCTGAGCTTGCCAGTACCAGTGGCTGGAGCGGGATGGCGGAGGAGAGTGTTGGCTCCACTGTTATTGACTCTCTCTATGAGAATGAAAAGATTTCACATGAGATTGCAAAAAATTATCCTTGTCATACTGGAGTTGTGTTGGCTTCAGAAAAAGGTAGTGCGCTCGCTCGAGTAACACCAGACAAGCATCTGCAATTGGTTCGAGGTGATCGAAGTGCATTTGGATTACATGGCAGAAGCGCTGAACAGAGAGTTGCTTTAGATATTTTGCTAGATCCTGAGGTTGGAATTGTCTCCTTAGGTGGCAGAGCTGGTACAGGAAAAAGTGCTTTGGCATTATCTGCCGGCTTAGAGGCGGTACTGGAGAGGCGATTACATAAAAAGGTAGTTATCTTCCGCCCCCTTTACGCAGTTGGTGGCCAGGAGCTTGGTTATCTACCAGGAACTGAAAATGAAAAAATGT
>CAZDKV010000009.1:0-30242 GCA_964506125.1 uncultured Candidatus Nanopelagicus sp. | reverse complement strand
CCAGGCGATGAGGTTTATGAGGGAATGGTGATTGGTGAGAACTCACGAAGTGAGGATATGGATGTTAACTGCGTAAGAGAGAAGAAGTTAACCAATATGCGAGCATCTGGTACTGATGAATCAGAGCGATTGATTCCGGCGAAGAAATTAAATATGGAAGGCGCGCTGGAATTTTGCCGCGAGGATGAGTGTGTTGAGGTAACCCCAGCGGTAGTTCGAATTCGTAAGGTTATTTTGGATGGCTCAACTAGGGCTCGAATAACCTCTAAGGCAAAGCGAGCAAACGAGAATTCATAATTATTACCGGGTGATAAAGCGGTAATGTCAGAGCTGCCTTGTTAAATTAGGCTGTGGCCAGCGCAAAAAGTAATATCGAATTAAATCTAGTTAGAGCAGCTGTAGCTGATACCGCAATACCAAAAGAGAGATTAACCCCAGATCAATTAAAGGTTGTAAACCACCACGGCTCTAGATTATTAGTTCTTGGCCAAGCAGGCAGTGGTAAAACAACGACATTAATTACTGCAATCGCACACCGTATCTCGCAAGGTGTTAACCCAAATTCAATATTGGCAATTACCTATGGCAGGGAAAGTGCTAGCAAATTACGGGATCAAATTGCCTCAGCTAATCCCGCCTTGCACACCGTAGCTGAACCAATTGCAAGAACCTTTCACTCAATTGCATTTATGATTTTAAATGATCCAATTAATTTAGAGAGTGCTAGTGATAAGAGATATGTGCTGCTATCTGGTGCCGAACAGGATGCTCAGATAAGGCAGTTGTTGGAGTTGGATGCTGCAAATCCAGATGGCACTGTGTGGCCAAAGGAGTTAATTCCAGCCCTTACTACTCGAGGTTTTGCTAAAGAGGTGCGCGAATTTATTAGCCGAGCTACCGAACGTGGTAGCTCACCACAGGAGTTAACCTTATTTGCTAAAAAGTATGACCAAAAGTATTGGCCAGCACTCTGTGAGTTCTGGCAAAAATACAAAAATGTAATGGCATTACGTGATAGCACTACCTCACACTCATTTAATCGAGTAGACCCTAGTGAAATCATAGTTTTAGCAACTGAAAAACTTGAGTCCAATCCAAAATTATTAGATAAGTATCGCAAAATCTTTGAGGTAATTTATGTAGATGAGTTTCAAGAGTCAGATCGTGCTCAACGTAAATTACTACAGCTGCTGAGTTCGCAAGAGTTGGTGATCTTTGCAGATCCAGATAGTGCAGTTGGAAGATTTAGGGGAGCAGATCCAGATAACCTGATAGTGGATCTAGAAAACTTTGAGATAAAAAATAAGATCACCTTGCAAAGTCGTTTACGAGATACCCCTCAACAAGAGGTAGTGCTACTAAGTAGTGTTAGCGAAGAGGCAAATTTCATCGCCCATCAATTTAGATCAGCTCACCTAACTTTAGGAATCCCCTGGTCTGAGATGGCGGTCATTGTTAGATCACCCGGTGCTCAAATAAACGCCCTGCAACGTGCCTTTGCTATGAACTCAATTCCAGTTGAGATAGATGCGCAAGCTCTCTCCCTTGGCGATAACCCAGCAATAAAGCCAATTATTACCATTGCCCAAATTGCAATTGGTCAACTAAAGCTAGTTGCTAGCAATTGGGATCAAATTGAAGAGTTGTTGAAAAGCGAGTTTGCTGGCGCTGATGCCATCTCAATTAGGCAGATGCGAATTGCATTAACAAAGGCGCAAAAAGGTGATCAGCTTAAAACTTCAACTGAGTTAATTTTAGAAGCACTAACTGCACCAACTGCTGATCTGCCATGGGAGCAGTTGACCAGTCTTAAGCGAATAAATGATTTAATAAAAGAGGCGAAGAAAGCATTAAGTAAATCATCTGATATTTCTGATCTGTTGTGGAGTATCTGGAGTAATGGCAAAAACTATGAGGGTGAATTTATCTCACAAAGTTGGCAGCAGATAGCCCTTGCTGGTGGCACAAGAGGTGGCATAGCTGATCAAAATCTAGATGCGGTCATTACCTTGTTTGAGGTTGCTAGAAGATTTAGTCAGCGCCTGCCAGGTGCCAAACCATCCTTGTTTATTGATCAACTATTAGGAGAGAAAATTCTTGCCGACAGCATTACTGCAACTGCTCAACGAGGTGAGGTAGTTAAGGTTTTAACGGTTCACTCTGCCAAAGGTTTAGAGTGGCAATTTGTTGCCTTAGCTGGCATGCAAGAGGGAAGTTGGCCGAATCTAAAGCAACGTGGCTCCCTACTAGGTAGTGAGCGATTAGTTGAGATCTTCAGGCATGGCATAAGTAATGCCCAGCAGCTAGATGCTATTTCAGCAGCTGGCTTAGCCCAAGATGAAAAGCGATTGTTAAATGTTGCATTAAGTAGAGCAAGTAAAAAAGTAATGATCACCGCAGTTGCTCATGAGGATAATCAACCATCTAGATACTTTGAGCAGTTAGCGCCAGAGGATATTCAAATTTCACAAACTCAAAGATCAATTACCCAACCGGCGTTAGTGGCTGCTCTTCGGCGGATGGCAAGTGTTGCAAATCAGGAAGATATTGCCTTTGCTGCCAGGGCGTTAAAAACTTTGGCTGTCAATGGAGTCAAAGCAGCCGATCCAAAAAATTGGGTTGGTATAACACCTGCTTCAACTCAATTACCAGTAATTACTGAAAATGAACAACTTAGAATCTCACCTAGCTCACTTGAAAGCTTTACTGAGTGTGGATTGAAGTGGATGCTAGAGCAAAGTGGTGGCAAGGATGGTGATTCCACCGCACAGGTTCTTGGCTCTGCCATCCATGTAATTGCCGCCCAATTAAAGGATCAACCTGATCTTTCCTTAGAACAATTGGAGATGAAGTTAAAGGGTGCTTGGTCCTTAATTGATATGAATAAGGGCTGGATTAAAGATTATGAGTACCGTCGGGCGGCCCTAATGCTGCAAAAGTTTTATGGCTGGCACTTAAGTAACAAAAATAAGCTAATTGGGGTTGAGGAAAAATTTGAGTTTAAATTAGGAAGAGCAATTGTCTCTGGCTCCATAGATAGAGTGGAGTTAACCACTGAAGGAAAGTATTACATTGTTGATTTAAAGACTGGTGCTACCCCTATCTCTTATGAGGATGCACAAAGCAATAAGCAATTACAAAGTTACCAACTAGCTGTTGTTTATGATGGTTTTAAAAATAAGTTAGAGCACCAAGATGTGGGTGGTGCGCAATTAATTTTTGTGGGCGACCATAAAGGAAAGGACGCAAAGCCAAGGCCGCAGGAAGCGGTGGATGTTAAAGCGGTAAGTGAAGAGATTGAAGAGATTGCCATCAAAATGAGTGATAAACGTTTTGTGGCAATTATCAACGAAAGATGTCGATCTTGTGCAGTTAAATCATCTTGCCCAATTCAACCTGCAGGTAAATCGGTGATTCAATCATGACAATTAAGTACTCCGCAATTGATATTGCAAAGAAAATTGCTGCAATCGACCCAACTTTTAAAGTCCCAACTGATGAGCAGATCCCAATAATTGAATCACCACTTGCACCGGCAGTGGTAATTGCTGGTGCTGGCTCTGGCAAAACTGAGACGATGAGCCAACGAGTTTTGTTCTTAGTAGCAAATTCAATTATTACCCCTAATCAATTATTAGGTTTAACCTTCACTCGAAAAGCTGCTGGCGAGTTAGCAAAACGTATTAAGCACCGGCTTCGTCAGTTGAAAAAGGCTGGTTTGTTGCCAGATCACTTGGATGAGTCTGAGTTAACTGTTGCTACCTATCACTCTTACGCTGGCAAAGTTTTAGCAGATCATGCAATTCGAATTGGCATCGATGCTGATTCAGATCCAATTGGAGAGGCAGCAGCTTGGCAGATCGCATTTGAAGAGGTCTCTAGATATTCAGGTGGGGATCTGCCAATTAATGGTTCTACCGCATCTGTTGTGCAGGAGGTAATGGATTTATCAACTGGATTAGCTGAAAATGATCGAAGCGCAGAGGAGATTATTGATTACACCCAAAAACTACTTGCTCAAATCTCGCAGTTTAGTGATCGACAAACGGTGCCGGTAGTTGAGTTTAAAGAGGAGCTAAAGCAGCGGCTTGCAATTTTGCCGATTGTTGCCGCTTTTGATAATCGTCGAAAGGAAAGTGGTTTATTAACTTTTAATGATCATATGTCGATCGCTGCCAGATTAGTTAGCGAAAGTAAGTTAAGCCATAGTGATGATATTGGTGCGATTGAGCGAGGCAAATACAGGGTAGTTTTACTAGATGAGTACCAAGATACTTCTTTTAATCAAATCAAGTTTTTATCAAATCTTTATGGCAATAACCATCCAGTAACTGCAGTTGGTGATCCTAATCAGGCTATTTATGGCTGGCGTAGCGCAAGTTCTGAAACTTTAGATACCTTTTCACAATCATTTAATAGTAAAGCTATGCGATTTAATTTATTAACTACTTGGCGAAATGATAACGCCATATTAGATCTTGCTAATGTTGTGATTGATCAAATTTCAACGGATAAGCAAATAGCTAAGTTAACTGCTCGTCCTAATGCTAAAACAGGAGAGGTAATTTGCGCTGTCTATGAAACACAGGCACAAGAAGGTGCACAGATAGCTGCATATTTCGCTACAAAATGGTTTGAGAAAGAGCGAGAGAATCTACCTGCTGATAAGAAATCAACCTTTGCAGTTTTAGTTAGAAATAGATCTCAAATTGATTTGATTCAATCTGCTTTTAATGAGTTAAATATTCCAACAGATGTAGTAGGTGTTGGCGGCTTAATTAACACACCAGAGGTAGCAGACATAATTGCCCTACTTCGCACTCTAACCATGCCTGAGTCAGGTACTGCGCTAATGAGGTTATTGACTGGCCCGCATTTAAATCTTGGCGCTAGGGATCTAATGGCGTTAGGTAGTTTCACAAAAGCATTTGCCAGAGATAATGATTTTTCAAGGGGTGCGCAGTTAAAGCAGGCTCTTGAGGAGGATATTGAGGTAATAGCAACTGCAGATGAGTTTGCTACCGGTTCCATTATTGAGTCATTAGAGCAATTGCTAATACTCACCCCTGCGGAATTAAACAAGTATCAAAAAACTCCAGAATTTACTACAGAAGGATTGGCCAGATTAAGAAGATTCTCTCTGGCACTTCGTGCCCTGCGCCGAAATCTAAATGGCTCAATAACTGAGGCAATAATCGAAGCCTCTGAGTTTTTATCTTTAGATACCGAGGTTTTAGTAAGGGATGGCTGGCAAAATGGCCGAAGAAACATCGACCGATTCTTAGATGAGGCTGCAAGATTTCAGAAAAACGGCGGAAGCTTATTTAACTTCTTGCAATGGCTAAAGATCGCACAAGATGCTGAAGGAGGACTTAAGCCAGCAGAGGTTGATGTGAGAAGTGATGCTGTTCAAATATTAACCATTCATGCAGCCAAGGGTGCTGAATGGGATTATGTTGCAATACCCGGATTAGCCGAAAAGAGCTTTCCAAATGTAGGTAAAAAATCAGATAACTGGATTACAAATGCGGGCAGTATTCCAGTGAGCATGCGTGGTGATTATCAACAGCTCCCTTCAATTAACTTTGATAATTTTTCAACAAACAAAAATTTGAAAGATGGAATAGAAAGCTTTAGTGATCAGTGGAAATCTCGCAAGGCTATGGAGGAGATGCGCCTGGCATATGTGGCTATCACCAGGGCAAAGCAGGGATTAATTTGCACAACCTCTCATTTTAGAACTGGCGAAAATGTGGTTGCCCCAAGTCCGTTATTTCAGTTATTTGCTAATGCAGTAGTAGGTATTCCAGGTGGCAAAGTGATTGCTGAAGCACAAATTCCAGATGGCATTAATCCAATGAAGGAAAATCCCATTACCGCTTATTGGCCAAGCCAAAGTATGGAGGTTACAAAACTGCGAGAACTTGCTGAAGTAGTAGATGCAAGTGAGCCATTTACTAAAAATGAGGTCGAGCAGGTAATTAATAGTTCAGCAGATAAAGAAAAAGTTAGTTTATTAAATGATTTAAAAATGATTATTAATGAGATTCAATCTAAAAGTAGCAAGCAAAATATTGTTCTGCCAAGTCGCTTATCAGTCTCTACGCTGCTTTACCTTGCAAATGATCCAAAGGAATTAGCCCTTAGATTAAGAAGACCAATGCCAAATCACATCGATAAATACGCAAGACGTGGAACAGAGTTTCACCTGTGGCTTGAAAATCATTTCAAGCACCCATCTTTGATCTCGATGGATGATTTGTTTAATGATGATTTAGCAAATGATCTCATGCAGGATGCACCCCTCGATAAGTTACAAAATGCCTGGCTAGCCAGTGAATGGGCCAATCGAGAGCCAATTGCGGTTGAAGTGGGATTTGAAACCATGATCGACACCACTTTAATTCGAGGAAGAATAGATGCGGTGTATCAAACAACTGCTGATCATTATGAGGTGGTGGATTGGAAGACTGGAAAGGTGAAATCAGGTGAGGATCTACAGACTGCTGCAATTCAACTTGCGATGTATCGACTTGCCTATTCAAAACTTAAGAGTGTGCCGATCGAAAATATTTCAGCAGCATTTCATTATGTTGTAGACAATGAAACAGTCAGACCAGCTGATATTTTGAGTGAGTCAGAGTTAATTGCCTTAGTTAGTAAGGTTCCAATTCAGATCTGAATTTCGACCCCAATAGGGGTGTGATCTGATATTTGAGTGGCGGTTGATTGAATCGGCTTAATACTTAAAATCCTACTAAGTACTTTTTTACGAAGCATAATGTAATCAAATTGAATCTTTGGCCTCCAACTTGGGTAGGTGGCTTGTGAAACTAATGATTTAAAACCGCTCAATTTACTCGGCAAATTTGCCGGCAGATTTAAATCACCAGTTAGTAATGCTAATCCGGGCAGTTTTTTTAAAAAGAAAGAGAGTTTATTGAGTTGAAAGATATTTACGCCAGGCACGAAGGAGAGGTGAGTAGTTGCAATGGTGTAGCCATTTTCAAGCTCAGCAATAAGTGCAACTCTTGGTTCATCTTTTACATAGATAAACCTAACTCCTTTGCCATCATCCCTTGGAATTAGTAGCGGCATTCCAATAATAGATCTTCCAAGCTTTTTAACATAAAGTTTTTTTATTGGCCAATTGGTTGCAAGAGCAATTCCATAACTAGCCTTGGGGTTTTTATCTAATGAGCTTTGAGTGATTATAGAATTTTTCAAATCTTTAACGCTGCGCCACTTCTCACCTGGAGTCCCAATTAAAGTTGGTAAGTATGCCCAGTACTTAAGTTGCATGTTCTGGGCAACTACCTCTGTCTGATTAGTAAAATCAGATCTAGATTGAAAGTAATCCACCTCTTGTAGCGCTATAAAATTTGGTTGTAATTGATCAGCAACTCTCTTTGCCGCACTTGCTAGCTCCACCTGCCAATCTTGCGAGTTAGTTGGCGGGATTTTCTGGCCATGTAAAAGATTCCATGAGATCACTCTCAATCTTTGAGCGGGGGCGACAACCATGACGACAGGCTAGTAGGGTCAGCCGGTGATGGCCCCGCATAAACCACTAAATCTTCCATTGGCAGTAGCTGAGGTCGATCGTGCTGCCCATTTACGCAGTGATCTGACTTATTTAAATTCAGCCTGGGCGCAGGCATCAGTGCTTTTATTTTCAGATGAAAAATTTGCCACCGAAAAGGATCAATTGCTTTTTACCTCTGGACAATCACTGGGTGCTTATCAGGATCAAAGTGATTACTTCTTGGGGGTTAAGGATTCAAAACCTTTTTTTGTTCGACATTTAGCAAGTGAACATGGCTTAACTGGTGAGTTTAAAACCTTACGTGAAGTTGGCACTTTTTTATCAGCGCAAGATATTGGATTGGCAGTTCATGCTCAGGGGCTGGCAAATTGGCATAAAAAACATCCAAGATGTGCCATATGTGGTGAAAAAACTATGGTTGTTTTAGCTGGGGCGGTACGAAGATGTCCGGCAGATCAGAGTGAACATTACCCGCGAACTGATAGCGCAATAATTGTTTTAGTTAAGGATTCTCAAGATCGAATCCTGTTGGGCAGACAAAAAGTATGGCCAAAAAATAGATTTTCAACATTTGCTGGCTTTGTTGAGCCAGGTGAATCTTTTGAAAATTGTGTCACTCGAGAGGTGATGGAGGAAGCAGGGGTAAAAGTAAAAGAGATCAACTACCTTGGCTCACAACCTTGGCCATTTCCCGCATCACTCATGATTGCCTTTGAGGCAATTACTGACACACCTGAGTTAGCCCGTCCTGATGGTGAGGAGATTGAGGAGATTCGCTGGTTTACACGAGATGAAATGAAGAGTGCGATTGCTGAAAAATCTTTAATTCTCCCTCTTGAAATTAGTGTGGCTAGACAGATGATTAAAGCTTGGTATGGAAAAGGTGCTGAAACTGAGTTAAGCGGTAAAGAATCATGGCGATAGATGATGCTGCAATACTGGCGCAGCTAGATCCAGATCAACTTGCTGTAGTAAAAGCAATCACTGGTCCAGTTTGTGTGATTGCAGGTGCTGGCACGGGAAAAACTCGAGTAATTACCAATCGAATTGCATATGCAATTAATGCTGGGGTAACTGATCCCACCAAAGTTTTAGCACTTACCTTCACCGCAAAGGCAGCTGGTGAGATGAGAGCAAGATTGCGCACTCTCGGCGTACCAAATGCCACGGCCAGAACCTTCCACTCAGCTGCACTTAAACAACTTTTGTACTTTTGGCCTTACGCATTTGGTGGTCAATTTCCATCGCTATTAACCACAAAATCTGGATTTATTAGTCAAGCAATTACAAGGGCAGAGGTAGCAATTCCTGCTCAGGTAAATGCCCTACGTGAAATCGCAAGTGAAATTGAGTGGGCAAAGGTTCTTGAGATCTCTCCTGATAATTACCTAGAAGAGGCGATTGCAAATAACCGATTGGTCAGGCTGCCTAATAGCAAGGGTGAATCTGAAAATCTCTCCATGATTGCCCAGGTTTATGAGGCTTATGAATCATTAAAAAAGCAGGAGCGCACCTTAGATTTTGAAGATGTTTTACTACTAACAGTTGGTATGTTAGAAGAAGATCGAGGAGTAAGGGAGCGAATACAGGATCAGTATCGCTACTTCACCGTTGATGAGTATCAGGATGTCTCGCCCCTGCAACAGCGATTACTTAATCTCTGGCTGGGAAATCGTCAGGAGATATGTGTTGTAGGAGATGCTGCCCAAACTATTTACTCATTTGCTGGTGCTACTTCAAACTTTTTACTTAACTTTCAAAATAGATTTCCTAATGCGCAAGTGTTTCGACTTTCTCGTGGGTATCGCTCTACCCCTGAGATTATCAATACCGCTAACGCAATCTTGCGAGCTGCAAATCTAGTTTCAGATCATGGTAGCCAATTGCAATCTGCAAATGCGCATGGCGATAAACCAGTTGTAAATGGCTTTAGTACCGCCCAAGATGAGATCTCATATGTCGCCTCTGAAGTGGCCAGGTGTATTTCGCAAGGGGTGGATTCCGCTGATATTGCAATATTGGCTAGAACTAACGCTCAACTAGATCAGGTCAAGGCGGCGCTAAATAATGCCAAGATCCCAAGCCAGATCAGATCCGGAGAGCGATTTTTTGACCGCACCGATGTTCGAGATGTTATGCGAATTATTAGAAGCGCCTCAGTTTTGCCCTCTGAGGGTGGAGATTGGTACTCCGATTTAGTTGCGGTGCTAAGGCCCTTTGGCGAGGCAGATTTTGTGGTCGCATTTTTAAGGCTAGCAAAGAGCATTCAAGAAAATGGTGGCACAAATATGCGTGCTTTTTTGCGTGAGATTGAGGATCGGGCTGAACAAAATAATCCACCGACCTTGCCAGGGGTTACCTTGGCAACCTTACATGCAGCTAAAGGCTTGGAGTGGAGTCATCTATTTTTAATTGGAGTTTCAGATGGTGTGCTACCAATGGGTAATGATTTAAATGAGGAGCGAAGGTTGTTTTATGTGGGGGTTACGCGGGCAAAGGAGCGAATCCAAATCACCTACGCCGGCAAGCCCAGCGTATTTCTAGCGCAATTTAATTAAGTTGCATCAAAGATAGGCAATGCCTTACTCTTTGCAAATGGCAAAAGTAGTTAAATCAAATACAGCAGTTGCATCAATTGCAACTACTGCTAATTGGTATGCCATCACACCAATTACGGCGAATTCTTCATATCGCTCAGATTGGTCAAATAAGCGCTCTAATAAGGGTTTTTATACCTTTACATTAGATCGCACCCCTGGGAGCTATATCGGCTAAGGTCGAGATAGAAGCCAAGGGGCCCGCGAATCTAATGATTCGGGGCCCTTTTTCTTTTATCTAATAACTTCCAATAAAAGCCAAGTAATTGGCATAACAAATCGAACCAAACTAAATGAAAGATAACCGAAAGGAAAGGTGAGAACGATGACCGTTCTCTTCAGCGAACTACTTGTACCAGGCTGGGCACAAGGCCCAACCGCCAAAATTGGATTGGGTGATGTCACCTGGGCTTATGAGGATGCCCCAGTGATCTCCTATACCGATTACTCCACCAACTCAACAGCAAATGTTGGTAGTAAGAGTTATCAGGGGACGGTGGCATACAAGCGCGCAGATAATCCTTTCGCACCTGACATAGCTCAGGCTCCTAAGATTTCCAGTCTGCCTTGCCACTCTTCAGATCCTGAACTCTTCTTCAGCGAGCAACCAGCAGTTATTGCCCAAGCAAAGGCCTTATGTGGCAGCTGCCCGATGAAGGCTAAATGTTTACAAGGGGCCCTTTCTCGGGCGGAACCTTGCGGAGTATGGGGCGGAGAGTTATTTGATGAAGGTCAGGTAATTCAAAGCAAACGAAGCCCAGGACGACCGGCAAAGGTTGCACAGGCTAGTTAGATTTGTAAAGTTGAAATCAACTGTTAACTAGAAAGGGTTAACAAAAAAGCGGTGGGGCTAGTTTTAAACCAACCCCACCGCTTTTACTTTTGGTTACTTGCTTATTTATTAAGCCTTACCAAGAATACGATTTACCTTTGTGCCACAAACTGGGCAGATTCCTTGTGCCATACGGCGACCAGAATCAGAGACCTTTACATGTCCTTCAAAGGAGCGCTTCTCTTTGCACTTAACGCAGTAAGCCTCACCCTTGTACTCTTCAGCCATTTTCTTCCTCCATCCGCCGCACTCTAGGGAGCATGCTGGCAAGTTCCGGCATGTGAGTACGAATAGCAACACCATACCCCTAGTGGTGCGCTCAGTTGGGGTTTTCCACGCTTAAAAACCCAAATATTAAGTCAAAAGGTTAAAAATCTGGGGTAAAACTAGATATTTACTGCAGGAATAACACCTGATCCACCACTTTGGCTACCAAGTTCAAACCCCTCTAAAAATGCCTCGGCTTTGCCTTGGTCGGTGAAACGATTTAAATAAGAGTAAAAATTTTGGTCATGACCTGGAATGATTAAATGAATTAGCTCGTGAAATATTATGTAATCCAAAACATATTGCGGTGCACCAATTAGTCGATCTGAGATTCGAATGGTTCGATCAGCTGTAGTGCAAGATCCCCACCGCTCACTCATGTTTCGCCAATTAATACTTGCTGGCTTTACCTGTGCCTCAGGCAGATACTTTTCTAATAACTCAAGGCCCATCTGCATAAGTTGAGAGTCAGTTTTTCTCGATCTAGCCTCTCTACGTAAAACCATGGCAATCATCTCTGGAATTATTTCAATCTCCTGCCGCCTGCTCATTTTGGCTGGAATATGAATTTCAATGACACCGCCCTGACGGAAGGCGCTTATGCTGCGCCGTCTTCGCTCCTTTCGAATTACTCGATGCGCAGGCAGATCAGGTGGTAGTGCTGGGGTATTTTGGCTTCTGCGCTTAGAGATTTGGGCAACAGGTGGCAGCAGATCACCAAAGAGGATCTCCTGCTCAAAGTTATCCACCGTTACCTCTTCTTATCCACCATAATTGTGGGTGTCTCCACAGGTTAATCCACAGCAGGTGGTGCAATTTTACGCAATGATTGTCGCAGTATCGGTTTTGCCATACCGCATCAGTAATGGCTTTTTATTTTATGCATAAATACCGCACTTGGAAGATGAAAAAAAAATTTAAAAATACTTTTTAAAACACCATTCTAAGTTGATTCTCACCTTTGATTCCCATATGTTAGCGCCACGAAGTCCCCGGATAACCGTTTCATATCTGCAAGGGGAAGGCAGATAAGAAATTGTGCGCCCGGGGATTTCGCTTTTAAAGGTGGTTGCTTAAATTAATCCAGATAGATCATCAGGCACTGTGACACTATCTAAAAAGCCTTTCACATTGGCTAAATCCTCCGGCATTGGCAGGAATGCTGGATCCTCCCAGCACTTATCGCGACCATCAGAGCCTCTTAATGATTTAACCTCACTCCAAAATGCTGATGCCTCTCGCATTTTTCTCGGTGAGACCTCTAATCCAAGAAGGTTTGCAAATAGCTGTTGCATTGGTGCATTAGTTGCGCGGCGACGTCTGGAATTTTCAATTAGAGCTGAAAATGCTGGAATGCGCTCGGCAGCAACTTGGGAAATCACATGATCAATCCAACCTTCAATTAATGCCAGTGTCATCTCTAATCTAGTCAGAGCTAACTCTTGTGCTGGTGTTTGTTGTGGCGTGAACAGGCCAGCATTTAATGCCAGGTTAATTGATTGAGGATTGTTTATATCAATCTCTCCATTTGCCATGGCTTCTTCTGCTTGCCGGGTAATTGACTCCACATCAATTGTGATCCCTTTGCCATAGGCGGTGATTAAATCCTTAATATAGTTTTGCAACCACGGGGTATTGGCAAATAAACGTGCAGCAGCACTCTCGCGCAGGGATAAGTAGATGGCTACCTGCTCATGATCGATACCTAATCCATCTGACCAATCATTAATGTTTTGGGGTATTAAATGTGAGCCTGAATCTGCTTTCAAAAGAGGAATTGCAACATCATTTGCGCCAGTAATTGAGTTAGCCAGTAAACCAACGGTCTGGCCTAATTGAGTTGCGATGAGATTGCCCATAAAGCCACGAAGAATTCGGGCAAGCATTAACTTCATCGCCTCTTGCTGGGCTTGTGACTGCTCACCAGATCCCATAAATTCAATTGGCAGAGGATTGTTTGTAGTGGCTATGACATTGCCAAGAGCATCAGCCATACCCACGGCCAGCGGCTCAATTATTACTTGCCAACCATGTACCGACTCTTCGAGCCAATCACGTTTTGACCAAGCACTTTGACTAGGCATTACAGATGCTGGGAATAAGATTTCCGTATCTAGCCAGGTATTTGCCAACTGAAGAGATTGTGTAAATTGGTTTTGGTCTAAAGTTCCGATTGGCAAATCACCCTTTGCGGTAATGATCTTCTTTGCTATCTCACGTAAGTTTGAAACGGTGATTAAACTTTGATCTGGACTAGTATTTCCAGATTGCATACTTTCAAAAAAAGATTTAGCTCCTGCCAGGGCATTAGAGTCAACTCCCATTTCTGAGAATTTCTTAAGCAGCGCATCAAAGTCAGGCTGACCATCATTTGGTAAAAAGCCAAAACCCATTTTCTCTATCCTGCCTTTGATTGAATATTTAAAGCCTGCTCTGGGTAGAACAATAATGCCACCTATTTTGTTCCCCGCTGATTAAGATGGGGTTATGAGCTCAAGTGCGGCATCTGCCCTAATCTGGTTACTTATCCCGATTGTGGCGGTCTCCTGCGCAATCATTTATGGGATTTGGATCACTAAATATAAGTCTAAGTTTGATAACCAAACCAGTAGATCAGTAAACAACTTCAAAAAATTTCAAAATTCCTTTCGCCCTAAAAATTAGTTTGGTGAAGATAAGAAAATGAGATCTTTGCTGCCTACCAGAGGCTTTGTTCCCACTCCAACTAAAGCGGCGCTGACTCTTTTAATCCTAGGCTCTCTTTTCTTGCCAGCACCTTTTGTAATGCTGGCCCCAGGAGATCCACAAAATGTTCTTGGCTCAGCCATAAAAATCTCAGGCACTCAGACATATCCAACAACGGGCAAGCTTTCAGTTACTGCTGTAATGGTTACTGATCCAGATTCCTACATAACCGCTTTTGATATTTTTTATGGCTGGGTAGATAAGAATCGTGCCATCCTGCCACGAGAGCAGGTATACCCAAAGGGTGAAACTGCAGCCGAGGCGGTACGTGAGGGTGCAGCCGAGATGAGCAGCTCACAAATTAATGCCACCGCTGCTGCACTTTCTTATTTGGGGTATAAAACTGAGTCAAAATTAGAAGTAGTTGGCGTGAGTGAAGAGAGTAAAGCCTACAAGGTGATTGAGATTAATGATCAGATTCTTTCCATAGATAAATTAAAACTTAACAACACCACTGATGTCTTGCGGTATTTAGAAGATAAAAAAGCTGGTCAGGTAGTTGCAGTTGAGATTAATCGACCTGGTGTAGGTGTATTAATTAAGAACATAGCATTATCACCAAGGCCAGATGGCTCAGCTTTCATCGGTATAAATATCCAGGAGCAATTTGATTTTCCATTTGATGTGAATATAAAACTGGCTGAGACAGGTGGACCAAGTGGCGGATTGATCTTTGCACTTGGCATAGTTGAGAAACTAACCCAACAAGATTTGATTCGCTCTAGAAATATTGCAGGCACTGGCACTATTACAACCGATGGGTTGGTTGGACCAATTGGCGGTATTGCTGAGAAGATTATTGGCGCCAAAAATGATGGCGTTGATCTATTTTTTACCCCAATAAAAAATTGCCAAGATATAAACAATCCTGACCAAGCAGGTGCAGGCAAGGGGGGTAAAGGCATGAAAATTGTGCCGGTTGCCACACTTGCTGAGGCGATTGAAGTGTTAAAACTACCTGAGAATGCCAAACTTCCCAGCTGTAAAAGCTATGCCTAAGAGTGGCTAAGATCTGCGCATGAGCAATTCTGGTTTTGGTGGTGGTGGTTTTAACCGCAACAACAATCCATTTGGCGGCAGCGGTATTGGTGGAAACTTTCCAAATCCATTTGCTAATCGCGGTGGTGGTAAAAGACGAGTCAGCCCGTTAACAATTACCTTTATTGTTATTTTTATTTTGTCCAGTATTTTAGTTTCGCTAAGTGGTTTCTATGCAGACTTACTCTGGTTTCGCTCCGTTGGCTTTGTTGATGTTTGGCAAACCTCTCTATTTACCAAAATATATTTATTCATTGGTTTTGGTTTAATTACTGCTGCAGTTATTTCACTCAATATTTATTTAGCCTTCAAAAAGCGCCCAATTTATGTCCCAGTAACAGTCGAGGCTGAAAGTTTGGAAAGGTATCGCGCTCAATTAGAGCCAATTCGTAAGTTGGTATTGATAGGAACATTCCTAGTAATTTTCTATTTCGCTGGAAGTTCTGGATCCAGATTTTGGCAAACTTGGCTTCTTTTCCGAAATTCAACTGAGTTTGGTCAGGTCGATCCACAATTTGGCTTAGATATCTCATTCTTCGCATTCAAGCTACCGATGTGGCAAGCATTAATTGGCTGGGGTATTTCGACAATTGTTTTAGCAATTATTGCCGCAGCAGCTGTTCACTACATTTATGGCGGTATCAGACCACAGGTAAAGGAAGAGCGCACAACTGTTGCAGCTCGAGTGCAGCTTTCAATTTTGTTAGGCCTTCTAGTACTTCTGAAGGCAGTTGCCTACTGGTTTGATCGTTATGCACTGACCTTAAAAGAAGGACGGTTGATTACCGGTCTTACTTTTAGTGATGTCAACGCATTATTGCCTGCCAAATCTATACTGGCTGCAATTGCAGTTATCTGCTCACTCTTGTTCTTTGCAAACATAATCAGAAAATCTTGGCTACTGCCAACAGCAGGCGTGGCCCTAATGGTAATTGCATCGGTATTAATTGCTGGTGTCTATCCAGCAGCTATTCAACAATTCCAAGTTAAGCCATCTGAATCAACAAAAGAAGCACCGTTTATTCAACGTAACATTGATGCCACACGAGCTGCTTATGGCCTATCAGATGTAGTAGTTACAGATTATCAAGCAACAGTTGCCACATCAGCTGGCCAACTTGCGAATGATGCTGCCACGATTGCCAATATTCGACTGATGGATCCAAATGTTTTATCTGCAACCTTCAGACAGTTGCAGCAAATAAAGCCATATTATGCCTTTGCAGATTCGTTAGATATTGATCGTTACAAGATTGATGGCAAAGAACGAGATGTAGTTGTTGCAGTACGTGAGTTAAATATTGATGGTAACCCATCTCGAAACTGGATTAATGATCACTTGGTTTACACACATGGTTTTGGAATGGTCGCTGCTTATGGAAATACAGTAGATGCTGATGGTAAGCCAACCTTTGTAATTGGAGATATTCCACCAACCAAAGGATTAGGTGAGTTCCAACCTCGAATTTACTTTGGAGAAAATGTTCCTGATTACTCAATTATTGGTGGTCCGGCAGCGAGCAACCCAGTAGAACTTGATTACCCAGATGATAATTCACCGAATGGTCAAAAGAATTACACATACACCGGTCAAGGTGGTGTGCCAATGGGCTCTCTATTTACTCGATTGTTGTTTGCTATCAAGTATCAGGAACAAAGAATTGTTTTATCAAATTTGATTAACTCTGAATCAAAGATATTGTTTAATAGAAATCCACGCGAGCGAGTTGCCAAGGTTGCTCCTTGGTTGACTCTAGATGGCGACCCATATCCAGCTGTCATAAATGGAAAGATACTCTGGATTATTGATGGCTATACCACCAGCTCTGGCTATCCAAACTCAAGGGTTGTAAATCTTGCTAATACTGGCGATGCTTTAACAAGTAGATCCAATGCTGTTTCATCCTTGGACGATCGAAATGTGAATTACATACGAAACTCAGTTAAAGCAACGGTTGATGCCTACGATGGAACTGTTTCTTTGTATCAGTGGGATGTGAAAGATCCGGTGCTTGCCACCTGGAGCAAAGCATTTCCAGGAACTGTTAAACCAAGGAGTGAGATTTCAGCTGAATTACTCTCCCACATTAGATATCCAGAGGATATGTTCCGTGTTCAACGAGATATTCTCAGTGCCTACCATGTAACTACCGCTGATGCTTTTTATGGTGGACAAGATTTTTGGCGGGTACCACTAGATCCTTCAAGTTTTGGTGCAAACTCAGCAAATCAGCCTCCTTACTACCTGACAATGCAAATCCCGGGACAAAGTAAGCCAACCTTCTCGCTCTACACACCTTTTGTACCAAGAGGTGGCCGCGAGAACTTGACTGCTTTAGCAGTTGTTAACGCCGACGCTGGTGATGAGTATG
The DNA here is from genome assembly GCA_964506125.1 of uncultured Candidatus Nanopelagicus sp. Taxonomy (GTDB): domain Bacteria; phylum Actinomycetota; class Actinomycetes; order Nanopelagicales; family Nanopelagicaceae; genus Nanopelagicus. The sequence continues at coordinate 12,845 of CAZDKV010000009.1, read as the reverse complement.
GCAAGATCACAGTTTTACAATTACCGCGATCAACAAACGTGCCAGGTCCATCACAGGTAGCATCTAATTTTGAGGCAAAGCCTGAGGTTGCAACATCGCTTTCTTTGCTTCGTCAAGGTGGAGCTGATGTAGTACTAGGTAATTTGTTAACACTTCCAGTTGGTAAAGGTTTGCTTTATGTACAACCAGTGTATGTACGAGCAACTGGTAATACTGCTGCCTATCCATTACTACAAAGAGTTCTAGTTTCTTTCGGAGATCAAATAGGATTTAGTGAAACCTTACAAGGTGCTTTAGATCAGGTCTTTGGCGGTGATTCTGGAACAGATTCCTCTACTAATCGACCAGACACTCCAATCAATGAAGGCGCTGGCACTAGCCAAGCGATTCGATCAGCAATTGCTTCATTGCAATCTGCATTTGCAGATCTTAAAGCAGCACAACGACGTTTAGATGGTGCCGCTGAAGATCGAGCAAGAGCCAGAGTTGAAGCAGCAATTGCAGCATTAGTTGCTGCACAAAATAGATAATAAATTCATTTATTTGGGTTAAATGCCCATCTCCTCTAGGATTTATTCACCGACGCGGGGTGGAGCAGCTCGGTAGCTCGCTGGGCTCATAACCCAGAGGTCGTAGGTTCAAATCCTGCCCCCGCTACCAATCCTTACTTAATACGTAAGCTATTTAAGACTACAAATAAAGAGGATAGCGACATTGCAGCCGCTGCATACATGGGCGATAAATTGCCGCTAGCAGCAACTGGAATAAAGGCTACGTTATAGAAAAAAGCCCAGCCTAAATTTGATTTGATTACCTTCACACTCTTTTTTGAGATCGCCATTGCATCTAAAACAGCTGTCAATGAAGGTCTAATCAAAGTTATGTCAGCTGCGGCAATCGCCGTTTCAGTTCCCGATCCCATGGCAATACTCAGATCAGCCTTTGCTAGCGCAGCTGCATCATTAATGCCATCACCAATCATCAATACCTTGCCTTTTTGCTGCAAATTTTCAACAAATGTTAATTTATCTTCAGGGGTAGCAGAGGCGAAAATGTGGTCAATTGGAATTCCAACCGCAGAGCCCATTGATATTCCAGCAGTCTCGCTATCACCAGTGACCAGCCAAGTATTGATTCCTGAGATTTGTAATCTTTCAACTGCCTGCTTACTTTCAGGTTTGATTAAATCACCAACTTCAAATACACCATATGCCAAACCATCAATAGCCAGTATTGCAACAGAGTTGGCCCGTTGATTAGCTGATTCAATCGCTTGGGTAAGTTTTGGCGCAAACTCAGTGGTTGATCGTGCAATTGATATAGCAGAGCCAATCAGAACAGCCTTTGAAGCAGAATCTTTAGGTGATGGGATTCGGGCAGCAACTCCAGCACCTGGTCTGTGCTCAAAATCTAAAACCTCTACTTTGGTAACACCTTGCTTCATTAGTGATGCTGAAATTGCTTTAGCAATTGGGTGTGAATCTAAACTTTCGATCGACAATGCGTATGACAGTAATTCTGAAGTGGAAATTGCTGTGCTTTCTGTGGTGAGTGGATTGTTAATTAGGGTCATCTCAAGAAGCACCATCTGCCCAGTGGTAATAGTTCCAGTCTTATCAAACACCGCATCAGTAATCCCAACAGCCTTTTCAATGGAGCGTGGTGATCTGAGGACAATTCCAGATCTTGCAGCTTTACCAGTTGCCACCATTAAAGCAATTGGTGTTGCTAGTCCTAGAGCGCAAGGGCATGCAATTACTAAAACTGCCACTGCTGCTGTCACAGACTTAACAAGCTCTGCTCCGGTGAAGTACCATGCGATGAAAGTAATCACAGATAGTAATAAAACCGAAGGAACAAAAACTTTACTGATCTTATCCGCCAATTGTTGAGCAGGCGCTTTTTCTGATTGAGCAGCTAAAACCATTCGAGTAATCCGAGCTAACTCAGTATCTGATCCAATTCGAGTTGCTTTGACTAAAATATTTCCATTGTTATTTATTGATCCAGCAAAGACTAAATCACCCACTCCCACCTCAATTGGTGTGACCTCGCCTGTTAAAAATGCATTATTGATGGTGGAATAACCGGAGATCACTTGCCCATCAGTTGCAATGCGATCGCCAGGCTTTACAACAAATACATCTCCAACTTGAAGTTGATCAATCGGAATTACAATATTTCCATTTACTGCCTGAACCTCGACCTCACCAGCGGAAAGTTTGAATAGTTCTGCTAATGCAGAGCCAGCCTTGCGCTTGGCTCGGTGTTCTAGGTAACGACCTAACATCACAAAAAATATTACTGAAGCAGAGACCTCTGCATAGACATTAGGCATTCCATCAGTAGATTTATAAGTAGCGAGTGAGTAAATACTCCAACCCAGCGCAATCAAAGAGCCCAGTGACACCAAAGTATCCATAGTGGGGCTGGCTATATTTTTAAGCGCAGCCCGGTGTATTGGCCAAGCTAAAAATAAAACTACACAAGCAGACAGAAGTATTACAAGCCAGATTGAAATTGATGCCATTGGATAGTTAATTGTCACCGAGGTGGCAAAAGTGGCTAGGAAGTCATTAGTTGAATCAATTAAAGATAGTAAAGCTTTATCTAAATCTTCGTGCCAACTATGAATCATTGAGATCGCAATAATTGGCACGGTAAAAATAAAAGTTATTAAAAGTCTTATTCCCAGATGATTTGACTTCTCAAAAGATTCGCGTTCTCCCTTAAAAGCAGATGCCTCATAACCAGCTGACTTAATCGCTTGAATTAAGTCCTTCTCCGAAACATTAAGAGGTGCAATTATGTGAGCAGATTCCATAGCTAAATTAACCGCTGCTCGAACTCCTGCTATTTTATTGAGTGATTTTTCCACCGAACCAACGCAAGATGAACAGGTCATGCCTGTAACTGAAAGGTTTACCTGTCTGGTTTTTACCTTGTTCTCGACTAGATCATTACTCATAAAGATCAGATTACTCTTACTTTTCCTATCTAGCCGACAAAACTCTGCGCAAGCTTGCAAGCCTTGCCAGGTTTTGATCGGTAAATGAAGGCCAGTGATTTAATGCACAATCGACTTCATTGTGTGTGCAATTTTTTTGGCAGTTTGAAATAGCCTCATCAAACTCAGGAAATGATGAGATCACGCGTGCAGGTTGAATATGAGCAATGCCAAATGAGCGAACTCCAGGCGTGTCAATAACCCAGCCAAAATCTGCTCCGTCAATAGTTGATGAAAGGGGAAGTGCAATTGCACTAGAGGTGGTGTGACGTCCACGGCCTGTAACCTCATTTACATCACCAGTAGCGCGGTCTATTTTTTTAAACAAAGATTCTGCAGCGCGATTTGAGGAGCTTGCAAGCAAATTATTTACTAAAGTTGATTTACCAACCCCAGAGTGTCCAAGCAGTACCGTAGTTTTGCCTAGTAGCACATTTTGTAGCGCAGTTAGATCAGATGATTTATCAATTTTAAAAACTAAAATCTCTAAATCTTTATAGATCTGTAAGAATTCATTGCCATCAGCTAAGTCTTTTTTAGTCATAACAATTATTGGCTTGATTCCTTGATCATAGGCAACCGCTAGTGCTCTATCTACTAATCCAACTCTTGGTTCGGGATTAGCAGCCGCAATAACAATTGCCATTTGATCAATATTTGCCACAATTACCCGCTCATCATTGGCGTGATCATCGATACTTCTAGTTAATGAATTTCTTCTGGGCAGTACCGTTACAACTCTGGCTAAGGAACCTTCATCACCGGAGATATCACCAACAATTGAGACAAGATCGCCGACCACTACTGACTTCTTTCCTAGCTCCCTAGCCTTCATTGCGGTAACAACCTTTTTACCATCTGCTCCTTGGATTAGACATTTAACCCGTCCACGGTCTACTTCAATAATGGTTGCAGTTTGTGCTGCTGAATAATCTGGCCGGTCTTTGGTTCTAGGGCGAGCTTTATTACTTGTTCCAAACTGACGTGATTTATTTATACGAACATCATCTTCATCCCAATTACTTTTTGATCTAACCATCAAGCATCGCCTGCCACATGCCTGGAAAGTCTGACAATGTTTTTCTAGTAGTTTCAATATTCTCAACAACTACGCCTTCAACTGCCAAACCGATAATTGCACCAGCTGTAGCCATGCGATGATCTTCATAACTACGGAAAATTTGCGATGCATTCATTTTGCTTGGTTTAATCATTAGCTCTCCTGGGCCTTCTATAACTGAGCCACCTAAATTATTTATTTCATTAGCTAGAGCTGCCAGTCGATCAGTTTCATGTAATCGAAGGTGAGATATTCCTCTTAATGTCGAGGGTGAAGTTGCCAAAGATGCAACTGCAGCGATACTAGGTGTTAACTCACCAACCTGGCCGAGATTGATATCAATTCCATTTATTTTTCCAATACCAGTAATGGTTAAACCAGAGGGGTCTAGATCAATCTTCGCTCCCATACTGGCAAAGATAGAACGCAATTGGTCACCTGGTTGAGTTGTACTTAGGGGCCAATCATTTACTCGCACACTCCCACCGCAGATCATGGCAGCTGCCATAAACGGGGCAGCATTAGATAAATCTGGTTCAATAACTAAATCCTGACCTGCTAGCTGGCAAGGGGCGACACTCCAACTTGAAGTGGTGCGCTGAACAGTTGCACCAAAACTTTCTAGCATTTGAATAGTCATTTCAACGTGTGGTGCAGATGGCAGCGAAGGGCCAATATTTTTAATTGTTATTCCCTCTTGAGTGGCTGGCCCAACTAAAAGAAGTGCTGAAACAAACTGACTTGATGCGCTTGCATCAATTTCAACTGTACCACCTTTAATCTTTCCAGCCCCATTAATTGTTATTGGCAATCTGTACTTACCATGGTGCTCAATTGAAATGCCCAGTTGTTCCAATGCGCTTAGCACTGGTGCTATTGGACGCTGATGAGATCTTTCATCACCATCAAAATAAATCAAGCCAGTTGCAAGCGCTGCAAGTGGTGGCAGAAAGCGCATCACAGTTCCTGCATTTCCAACATCTATTTGAGCAGGACCACTTAATTTACCTGGGGTTATTTGATAATCAAATCCAAGATCTGTTTTTACTGATTCAATTTTGCATCCCAAACTTCGCAAACCTTTGACCATCAAATCCGTATCACGGGAAGAAAGTGGTTTTCTAATCCTTGACGGGGTTGATGCTAGAGCGGCCAAAATTAAAGCCCGGTTAGTTGCTGATTTTGATCCAGGAATAGTAACTGTGGCTGATATTGGCTTACTTGCAGCGGTTAATCCACTGCGAAAAGGAGCGCTCCAGTTACTCATATGTCCCAGTCTACCTTCCGCCATACAAATCAAATTGGGCATTTGTCCTGCCAAACTCTCACCCCAGTAGGGAATAAACCTTTGATCAGAAGGGTTTTACCTTTATGCATGCATTACGTCCATCTACTGGGCAAACAAAAAATTTTCTAGTTATTGATAAGACTCCCTTCGAGGTAGCCTTGTCCCAAATGAACAACGAAGATTTACTGCCAGCTATTGTTGATCGAAGCAAAGAGAGTCTAGAACAACGCAAATCTAGATTCGAAAAAGATGCTTTGGTATTTACATCCCAACTATATGGAGCAGCACTTCGTTACACAAAAAATACCCATGATGCACAGGATCTTGTACAAGATACTTATGCAAAAGCTTTTACAAGTTTTCATCAATTTGAGCCTGGTACTAATTTGAAAGCATGGTTGTACAGAATTCTTACAACTACATTTATAAATAATTATCGTAAAGATCAACGCAGACCTCAGATCTCAGCGGGTGAGGTGGAGGACTGGCAAATTGCAGATGCTTCATCCCATACCAGTGATCAAGGAAAGTCTGCTGAAGATGAAGTTTTAGAAAATATTGCTGATAAGGATGTGAAAGATGCCTTAGCTGCTATGCCGGAGGATTTCCGAATGGCAGTTTACCTCTCTGATGTTGAAGGATTTTCTTACAAGGAGATTGCTGACATAACAGGAGTCCCAACTGGAACAGTTATGTCTAGGTTGCATCGAGGAAGAAAGCTGCTGCGAACTTCACTTTCTTCTTACGCAACTGAACGTGGTTTTGGCAGTAAAAAAGCGGGTGACAACAAATGAATTTCTCAAATAGTAATTTCATGCAGTGTGAGCAAGTTCTACCAAACATAGTTTTATATATTGATCACGAAATACTTGATGAACAACAACTGAGTGCAGTCGAGCTGCACTTTGGTGTATGCCAAGATTGTCGAAATCAAATGGAGCAAGAAAGCGCTGCGCTTGTCTTGATGAAAAATCTTCTTTGTAATGCTTTAAATGAAGAGACTCCTGAGAATTTATTTGATCGAATAACTCAACAAACTGAGGATTTGTATAAGCAAATGAAGCAAAGCTCTCAGTTGAGTGGCATCACTGAAATTACCTATACCCAAACTACTTACACGGAGATCACCTCAGATGGTGCAACTCAAATTGAAATAACTAGCGAAATACGCCGGGAGTTCCCGCAAGAGTAATTACATTTTCACTAATGTTGTGGTTTATGAAACCAGAGCAGGTAATTGGTGCAATTGGTATGGCCAGTATGACTATCAGACCTGGCGATACGTCGGTTGCGCAAGGAGTAAATGATCTGCCTGTTATTGGCTCAAACCAAATACTTGGTTTAGCTGAGAGTGCATGCAGTACTGCCATTATTGAATTTTTAGATTTTGGTGAGACAACTGTTACCTCATCATCTGAATTGGATATCAACGGAGCGGCTGGAGTAGGCAGTGAGATACATGCAACTGCTAGATGTCTTGGCTTGATTGATGGTTCTTTAAAATTTGAAGTTGAGATACATCAAAATTCTAGATTAGTTGCAACTGGTTTAATTACAAGAAAATTTGTTGAAAGAGTGTCATTTATGGCAAGAGTTGCAGCCGAAACAATTGTTGCTGATAAAGCTATTAATTCAAATAATGAAAAAATCGCTAGTAGTTTAAAAATCTAAACTACTAGCGATTGAAAAAATTTACTTTTTAGTGGCCCAAAAAATCTCAGCAATTTCATCAATCTTGCCGATAAGTTTTTCAGCAACCGCTACATCATTAGTGCCTTTGCTTCCACCAGCACCGGCTAATTTAGTAGCTTCATTAAATAGTGTGTGCAGCTTTGGATATGCCTCAAAATGATTTGGCTTAAAGTAATCTGTCCAAAGTACCCATAGATGGTGCTTCACTAACTCAGAGCGTTCCTCTTTAATAGCAACTGCACGTGCTTTGAAGTCAGGATCGCTACTGGCTGCGTATTTTTCCATGCATGCCTTAACTGACTGTGCTTCAATTTTTGCCTGCGCTGGATCATAAACGCCACATGGCAGATCACAATGAGCAAAAACTGTTTGTTTTGGTTTTACAAGCTCAATTATTGATTTAAGCATTTCTCTCCTTGGTTTATTTAAATTTATTCTCTTAGTGGGAGAATACTCCCATGTTTGGATTAAGCAGGGTAGTAGTTGCCGGCAACTCAATGTCGCCCACATTCAATCAAGGAGATTGGCTGATTGTTCGCAACTTAAGTGGCCCGAAACACAGATTAAGGATTGGAAAACTTTATCTAGTTGCTGACCCCGAAAGACCTGGCGTGGCATTGTTAAAGCGGCTAAAACAAAGCCGGATGGAGCATGGCGTAATTAGGTATTGGGTAGAGGGGGATAATCCAGCAAGTACTGATTCAAGGCATTGGGGCTGGCTTGAATCTGAACAAATCTTGGGAAAAGTTTTAATCCGTTATAAACGAGGGGATTAACGAGTAAAGGCTTCAGTCATTAAAGCCTTTTCTTCCTCTTCATGTAGGTGATGGTTTCCAGTAGCTGGACTTGCGGTGGCGCGCCTGGAGACTCTTCGCAAACTTCTGCCCGCTAGATCTTCATGAGCAGCAAAGGCCTCTGCAGTTGTTAGTGCCACAAATGGCCAAGGACCTTGATTTGCGGGTTCATCTTGTACCCAAAGTAGTGTTGCGTTTGGATGTAATTTGGCTTGTTCGACAATTTCATCAATTGGCAATGGATAAAGTTGTTCAACTCTTACGATTGCAGTTGAGAATTCATTTAGTCTTTCCCGTTCAGCAATCAAATCGTAGTAAACCTTTCCAGAGGTAAAGATCAACCTTGTTGCATTAGTAACTTTAGGATCTGGAATTAAGGGTTTGAATGTGCCAGATGTGAAGTCTTTCAAACCACTGGCTGCAGCTTTTAGTCTCAACATAGATTTAGGTTCAAAAACAACCAATGGTCTTCTTGCTGGATTCTTCATGTGCCAGCGCAGTAAATGGAAGTAGGAAGCCGGGGTTGATGGCTGAGCGACTGTCATATTTTGCTCAGCACATAGTGCTAAAAACCTTTCAATTCGTCCCGATGAGTGATCGGGGCCTTGTCCTTCATAGCCATGTGGCAAAAGAAGTACCACAGATGAGCGCTCGCCCCATTTTTGAAGTGCTGATGAGATAAATTCATCAACGATAGTTTGTGCACCATTTGCAAAGTCACCAAATTGCGCCTCCCAAATTACTAAAGCATTTTCACGCTCTACCGAGTAGCCATACTCAAAACCCATTACCGCATACTCTGATAACAAAGAGTCATAAATGTGGAATTGATTTGGATCTTTGACAAGGGATCTAAGCGGGAAGAAATCTGCGCCAGTTTCCTTGTCAACAATCACCGCATGTCGATTACTGAAAGTTCCGCGACGAACATCTTGTCCACTCATCCTGATTGGATGACCCTCTAGTAGTAGGGATCCAAAAGCAAACATCTCACCGGCTGCCCAGTCAACTGTTCCCTCTGTGAGCATTTCAGTGCGTTTTAATAGCTGTGGTAACAACTTTGGATGGACGGTAAAACTACTTGGAATTGCAGATTGGGTAGCTGCAATACTAGTTAATGTCGATTCTGAAACTGCTGTATCAACTGTTTCAGGAGCAGGTACTACTGGCGCTTTCCAGTTTGGATCACTTTGTGGCTCAGTGTTATGAACCGCTGTAAATACACCCTCTAGTTGTTGCTGGTAGTCACGCAATACCTCTTCGGCCTCTTCTACAGTTATGTCACCGCGACCAATTAATGCTTCAGTATAAAGTTTTCTTGTTGAACGTTTAGCATCTACTAATTTATACATTACCGGCTGAGTGAAGCTTGGTTCATCACCTTCATTATGTCCACGCCTGCGGTAGCAAACTAGATCAATCACAACATCCTTATTAAATGCTTGTCGATACTCAAATGCCAGCCTTGCAACTCGAACACAAGCCTCAGGATCATCACCATTCACATGAAAAACAGGTGCTTGAATCATTTTCGCAATATCTGTTGAATATGTAGATGATCGTGCTGCATGAGGAGAAGTGGTAAATCCAACTTGGTTATTAATCACTACATGAATAGTTCCGCCAGTGCGATATCCCTTTAACAATGAAAGTGAGAGAGTTTCAGAAACTACTCCTTGACCAGCAAATGCGGCATCACCATGTAGCAAGATTGGTAAAACTGGATAGGAACTCTGTTCATCTACTGAGGTATCACCGAGGGCAGCTCTTAATTTATCTTGCTTAGCCCTGACAATTCCCTCCAGAACTGGATTTACAGCCTCAAGGTGTGATGGGTTAGCTGCTAGGTAAATCTTGGTAGTTGCACCACTTTCAGCAGTGAATACACCCTTTGTTCCTAGGTGGTACTTAACATCGCCAGAACCATGAACCTCATTATCATGATAATTACCTTCAAACTCTTGAAAAATCTGTCCATATGACTTGCCGGCAATATTTGCTAATACATTAAGCCGACCACGATGGGGCATACCAATGCAAACCTCATCTAATTTACTTTCTGCCGCAGATGAAATCATGGCATCAAGTAATGGAATTACAGATTCACCACCCTCTAAAGAGAAGCGCTTTTGACCAACATATTTTGTTTGTAAGAAAGTTTCAAAAGCTTCAGCTGAATTTAGCTTACGTAGAATTCTAAGTTGTTCTTCACGGGCAGTTTGGGGTGCACCAACCTCTATTCGCTCTTGAATCCACTTGCGCTCGGCTGGATTTGCAATATACATGTACTCCACGCCAATTGTGCGGCAATAGGAGTCGCGCAGTATGCCAAGGATTCGACGCAACTTCATACTTGATTTTCCACCAAAATCATCTGTGGCAAACTCGCGATCTAAGTCCCAAAGAGATAAACCATGCGTAACTACATCTAAGTCGGGATGAGATCTTTGAACATAAGTTAATGGATCAATATCCGCCATCAAATGACCAGTGGTGCGATAGGCATTAATTAGTTTTTGAACCTTAGCTGTTTTAACAGATTCATCAGCCTTAGCGTCTTGAAGATCTTTTACCCATCGAATTGGAAGATAAGGAATTCGAAGTGCCTCAAAGATTTCATCATAAAAATTCTCTTCGCCCAATAAAATTTCATGAATTCTTCGTAAGAAATCACCAGATTGAGCACCTTGAATAATCCTGTGATCATAAGTGCTAGTAAGTGTTACAACTTTACTAATTCCTAATTCAGACAAGGTTTGCTCATTTGCACCGTGGAACTCAGCTGGATAATCAAGTGCGCCAACGCCAAGAATCATTCCTTGGCCCTGTACTAACCTTGGCACCGAGTGCACTGTGCCGATAGTTCCCGGATTAGTAAGCGAAATGGTTGTACCAGCAAAATCTTCAACTGTTAATGATCCACCGCGAGCTTTTCGAACCGTATCCTCATAAGCAGACCAAAACTGAGCAAAATCTAAATCTTCACATCCCTTAATAGATGGTACAAGTAATTGGCGAGAGCCGTCAGGTTTTGCTAAGTCAATTGCTATTCCTAAATTAATATGTTCAGGATGGCCAATTGCAGGCTTGCCATCTTTTTCGGCGAAAAAGGCATTCATCTCCGGCATCGCACGTATCGCCTTGATCATTGCATAACCAATTAGATGAGTAAATGAAACCTTGCCACCACGTCCACGCTTTAAATGGTTATTTATTACGGTTCGATTATCAATCATAAGTTTGGCAGGTACGGCACGAACACTGGTAGCTGTTGGAACAGTTAATGAACCCTCCATAGATTGCACAACCCTTGCTGCCACACCTCGTAATGGTTCAATTGATGAAGCTGCTGGTGTAATTAAAGTTGGAATTGGCTTTACAACTGGATCAGCTGGCTTAACTTCTGGATTAGTAATCAAAACCTGTTCAGCTTTTTCAACAGGCGCTGGCGTAACAATTTGTGGAGCGACAACAGGCGGTGCAGCTTGCACAGTTTTTGCTAATTGAGCTTTAGGAATCGGAGGCGTTCCTGGTTTTGCCACTGGTGTTGCTGTAATTACCGTGCCATTTAGCGATGAGTTACCTTTGAAATCTGCGAAAAAATCCCACCAGGCTTTATCAACCGATCCAGGATCTGCTTGATACCTTTCATACATCTCTTGGACCAGCCACTCGTTAGGTCCAAAGGAGCCACCAAAGTGATTTGCGGGGGTATTGGCTCCGACTTCGCTCACTTATGCTCTCCCTATTTGGACCATGCTTCGTTGCTTGATCTGAGGATAATCTTAACTCCAAGCCAGCGGTGACTAAACCGGTGGAGCCGATTAGTTCAAGTGAAAGTGGCCACCAGCACATAAATGGCGGTGGCAATTAGGCACAAACAACGGCAAGGTTGCGCCCATGAGTACAGATCAAAAATGGGCAATTGTTACAGGTGGATCTCGTGGCCTCGGCTATGAAACTGCAAAAGGATTGATTGAACAGGGAATTTTTGTTTATTTAATTGGCAAAGATGCCTCTCGAGTTAAGGAGAGTGCGCAAAAGTTAGGTTGTCAGCATCGGGCAGTGGATGTTGCTGATAGTGGAAAATTTCGCCAAACTCTAAAAGAGATAACTAATGATGCAACCGAAAGAGGTTTTGCAGTATTAGATATTTTAGTTTTGGCTCATGGAGTAATGAGTGAAAAAATGTCTAAAACTTTGAGAACAACTGATGAAGAGTGGCGACGAGTTTTATCAATTAACTTAGATGCAGTCTTCACTGCCATCAATGAATTGGCACCGGCCATGGCTGAGGCTAGAAAAGGTCGAGTGGTTGTTTACTCCGCTTGCTTAGGAAGAATGTCTGGCCCAGGCACACATGGCGGACTTGCTCCTTATAGAATTAGTAAAGCTGGCGTTAACGCCCTTGTTAAAAATCTTTCATATGAAACTGGTTTGGGTGCCCGAGGATTTTTAGTTGATGCTATTTGTCCAAACCACTCTCGAACAGATATGGGTGGTCCAGATGCACCACGAAGTGCGGCAGAAGGTGCCGAAACAGCAATATGGCTTGCAACTAGAGCCTTCGATCCAGCAGTTGATAAGACTGGATTGCTTTGGGAAGACAGAAATATTGTTGAGTGGTAATTACTCGGAATAGCCAAGTGCGGCTGAAACCAAGGTAGTTGCAGCTAGAAGAGCCAATGGGATCCCAACAAAATATAGTTTTCCAGTAATCATGTAGTAAGAAACTCCAAGTGCAATTAAATTAGCTAAAACCGCTGGCGCTCTTCCAAATGATTTTTGTTTATCAAATGCTTTAGCTGAAAACCAAAGTCCAAGACCGGCTAAGGTCCCAAAAACAATTTCAGCTGATAGAGCAGCTGGTGCGCTAACATCAGAAATAAAAGGGGCAATTAGAAGGTAAATTACTATTCCAAAAAGAATTAACGATTCAATCTTAAGCAGATAACTAGCACGAACTCGTGAGCTCTCAGTTGAAAAAACTCTTTTCATATCCAT
>CAZDKV010000008.1:11922-33535 GCA_964506125.1 uncultured Candidatus Nanopelagicus sp. | reverse complement strand
GTGCGCCCGTAGGGATTCGAACCCCAAACCTTCTGATCCGAAGTCAGATGCTCTATCCAGTTGAGCTACGGGCGCAATTTCTTCTTTTGGTAAAACTTTTTTAACTATGTCCATCAAAAAGACTGGTCACTGAACCATCTTCAAATACCTCTTTGATAGCTCGTCCAAGTAATGGCGCAATTGAAAGCACGGTTAGATTATCAAATCTATTCTCTTCAGCAATAGGCAGGGTATTAGTCACTACCACCTCAGAGACTCTAGATTTCTTCAAGCGATCTATGGCAGGCCCTGAAAATACTGCATGAGTAGCAGCGATAATTACATCCTTCGCACCCGCTTCAATTAAGGCATCCACAGCTTTTGTCACAGTTCCAGCGGTATCAATCATGTCATCAATTACCACGCAGGTCATTCCCTCAACATCTCCAACAACCTTGCCAACAGTTGCCTCATTAGGAACTCTTGGATCACGAGTCTTATGAATGAAAGCGATGCTGCAACCACCTAACAACTCACTCCATCGCTCTGCAACTCTAACGCGTCCTGAATCTGGAGAGACAATTACTAAATTCTTACGATCTACCTTGCTGCCAACATAATTTGTTAGTAGTGGAAGTGCAAATAGGTGATCAACTGGTCCATCAAAAAATCCTTGAATTTGCGAGGTATGAAGATCCACACACATTAAACGATCCGCTCCAGCGGTCTTAAATAAGTCAGCCATTAATCTGGCTGAGATTGGTTCTCGTCCGCGATGCTTTTTGTCTTGTCTGGCATATCCATAAAATGGCAGTACTACAGTTATTCGCTTCGCTGAAGCACGCTTTAACGCATCAACCATTATTAGTTGCTCCATTATTTGTTTATTTACTGGAGCGCTATGGCTTTGTAATACGAAGGCATCACTGCCGCGAACACTCTCTTCAAATCTGATAAAAATTTCACCATTTGCAAAGTCATATGCTGAGGTTGGTGTTATTGGGATGCCAAGTTCGGCGGCGACCTCATCTGCTAACTCTGGATAGGCGCGTCCTGAAAATAGGCGCAAACTTTTCTCGGAGGATAAGCGAATCTCGTTCAGTTTAGCTTCCCCCTCACTGTGGTGAATCTAGGTTAACTCTACTAGAAACTACTTACTCTTTTGCCCCAGCCTTTTTTGCCGCTGCTGCTGATTTACTATCTTTTCGTTTTTTAAGTACCCAGCCCAAGATATTTACCTGGCGAGCGCGACCAATTCCAATCGCACCTGCTGGCACATCCTCATTAATCACCGATCCAGCTGCCGTGTAGGCACCATCTCCCACATTCACCGGTGCGACCAGCATGGTGTCACTACCAATCCGTACATGATCGCCAACTGTAGTTTTATGTTTACGCTCTCCATCATAATTAACAAATATGGTGGCAGCACCTATGTTGCTCTCTTTACCAATCTCGGCATCACCCACATATGAAAGATGAGCAACCTTTGTTCCTTCACCTACCGTGGAATTTTTGATCTCAACAAAAGCACCAGCTTTACTCTCACTAGCTAAGACACTTCCCTTACGTAGATAGGTAAATGGTCCAACCTTGGCATCTTTACCAATCTTTGACTCGGTGCAATTTGATTCAACAACCTTGGCACCCTCTTCTACGATGCAATCTTCTAGGGTAGTTCGCGGACCAATCACAGCACCGGTTTTAATTACAGTCTTTCCTGATATTGCACACCCTGGATAGATCACCACATCGGATCCGATCTCAACCCCATGATCAATCCAGGTATTAGCTGGATCGACAATTGCTACGCCATTTAACATGTGAAGGTTATTGATTCGATCTCGCATAATCGCTGAGACCTCCGCCAACTGAGCGCGGTCATTAATTCCTAGAGTTTCAGTGTAATCATTGGATAAAACTGCATAAGCTTTTTTGCCAGCTGCATTTATCAGCCCAATTACATCAGTTAGGTAGAGTTCATTTTGAGCATTATTACTTTTTAGATTTTTTATAACATCTCTAAGGAGTGCCAGATCAAATAGGTAAACCCCGGTGTTGATCTCATCAATCTCTTTTTCCATTTCACTAGCATCTTTTTCCTCAACGATCTTTAAAATCTGGCCATCTTCTCCTCTAACAACTCGGCCATATCCAGTTGGATCAGGCAGTATCGCAGTTAAAACCGATGCACTCTGTTTTTCCTTTTTATGAACCTGAACAAACTCACTCAGTGTTTGATGGGTAAGTAGTGGGGTATCACCAGCCAAAATCAGAACGGTGCCATCACCTTTGTATTCAGCTAGAGCTAATTGGGTGGCACCACCTGTGCCATCTCGTTTTTCTTGAAATACTGTTTTTGCCTTTGGTGCGATCTTAGATAGGTGCTCAACTACCTCATCTTTATTTGCACCAACTACCACCGTGAGGTTTTTAGCATTTAACTGCTCAACTGAATCTAGTAGGTTTGCAATAACTGATCTGCCAGCAATCTTGTGTAAGACTTTAGATTGTTTTGATTTCATCCGCTTGCTATCACCGGCGGCGAGAAGAATTACAAGTGATAGCTCACTCATTCTTACCCCCTTAACTTGGTGGCTCCGCCACCAGGTATCGATCCTGGACCCTGAGCTTCAAAGGCTCATGTGCTAGCCACTACACAATGGCGGAACCTGAATTATCCCTTATAACTGGTTAAATTAAAAACTTTCAATAATTCGTGCGCCATGAGTAGGTCCATTTGCTCTAACAACTGAGGAAACAACCCCACTACTGCTTAGTGCAACAGTTAGATCCATTGCATGATCATCATCTGATACTAAAAATGCAACGGTAGGTCCTGAGCCAGAGACAATTCCACCAAGTGCGCCATAATCAACACCAACATCTAATACCAATCTAAGAGCTGGCCTCAAAGAGCAAGCTGCTGGTTGTAATTCATTTGTTAATGCTTTACCTAATGCTTTTGCATCTCCAGCCCTTAAAGCTTGCATCAACTGCTCACTTACAACTGGAGGTGCAATAGATAACCCTTCGCGAAGCCGATCACACTCTTGATAAACAGCAGGAGTTGATAATCCTTGACCTGAAAGAGCAAGCACCCAGTTGTAATTTCCTTTAGCAAGAGCTGGAGTTATTTGATCTCCACGCCCTGTTCCAATTGCAACGCCACCACAAATTGAAAATGGCACATCAGAGCCAATCTTGCTTCCTACTGATTCCATTTCATCTCTTGAAAGACCAAGTTCAAATAAGGAATCTAAGCCAACAATTACCCCAGCTGCATCTGCGCTGCCACCTGCCATGCCACCAGCAACTGGAATCTCTTTTTTCAACTTAATGCTTAAATCTTTCGGCAGATCATAATTTTCAATCATTAACTGAGCGGCTTTAACCGCTAAGTTTGAGTTATCAACCGGTACACCAGTTGATGTTTGACCTGTGATACTGATCTTGATCCCATCATTTATCTCCGCAGTTGCAACAGTTACATCATCAAATAAGGAGATTGCTTGAAAGACGGTAGTCACCTCATGAAAGCCATCACTGCCAAGTGGGCCAACAGATAGTTGCAGATTTACCTTGGCCGGAACCCGGGCGGTTACCCCTCGTGATCTCATACCCTAGAGCGTATTGGTTAGTTAACTCGCTTGGTGGAATTGTGCTTGATTAATTGCTTGCCAATTTGAAAAAACTGATTAATCGCCAACGCCTCACCACGAATAGTTGGATCCATCCCAGCTGCTATTAAATTACCCTCTGCATCATCAAATAACTCACCTACGGCAGAGCGCATCATCTTCCTTCTTTTTGCAAATGCCTTATCAATTACTAAAAAGGTGGCAACTCTTTGATCTTCATCTCCCAATGGTGCATGGCGAATAAAGCTGACTAGAGATGAATCCACATTTGGAACAGGCCAAAAAACTGATCTGCCAACTGAGCCCGATAGCTGTAAATCTGCCCACCAATTAGCTTTTGCCGTTGGTGAGCCATACTCCTTGTTATTTGGCTTGGCTGCTAAACGATATGCCACCTCACTTTGAACCATCACCACACCACGATTAATGGTTGGAAAATTTTCTAACATATTAAGCAGTACTGGTACAGAGATGTTGTAGGGAAGATTTGCAACTAGCACAGTTGGATTAGCTGGTAATTTTGTTAACTGCATTGCATCCTGGTTGATTACCTTGAGCTTATCTTTATCAAATCCATGCTGGGCAGCTGTGATTGGTAATTGATTTGCTAAACGGTCATCGATTTCAACTGCCAAAACTTGTTTAGCTTTTTCGAGTAAAGCTAAGCTAAGTGAGCCAAGACCTGGGCCGATTTCAAGTGCAATATCAGAAGATTCAACACCGGCAAGTTTTACGATTTTGCGACAAGTATTTGCATCGACAACAAAGTTTTGACCTAACTTTTTAGTAGGTTTTAAATTTAATTGCTCAGCTAAGGCTCGGATCTCAACTGCGCCAAGCAGATTGCTCATTTAAAACTTTCCAAATATGCGCTCAGCATTTTCAGAGATTGCACCTGCTAGGTAATCTGCTGATTCATTTCTTAAATCTGCAATAACTCTTAAGGTGTTAGGAATCTGGGCAGGAGTATTTAACGCCCCTCGATTTGGCATAGGTGCAAGAAATGGTGAATCTGTCTCCACTAATAACTGCTCAATTGGCACAAGTACTACCGCCTCCCTTAACTCAGGAGCATTTTTAAATGTCACAGTGCCTGCAAATGAAAGAATGTATTTATTAGCAATGCACTCTTTGGCCATCTCAGCATCACCTGAGTAGCAGTGGAATATGGTCTTGTCTGGTGCACCCTCCTGGATCAATAAATCTAGGACAGCTCTATGTGAATCACGATCATGAATTACTAATGCTTTTTTATGTTCTTTAGCAATCTTTATGTGTCGAGCAAATGAGTACTTTTGTCTATCACGTAAATTCTCAGGAGTGCGGAAAAAATCCAATCCAGTCTCTCCAATTGCTCTGACTCTTGGATTTGCAGCTAACTCCTCAATAACCTTTAAGTCTTTTTCTAAATCATCTACTACCGGAGCCTCATTAGGATGCAAGGCCACAGCTGCCAATACCTGACCTACAAAACTTTCAGCACATTTAACAGACCAGATTGATTGTTCGGCGGAGTAACCAACTTGAACAACTCGATCTATGCCAACTGATGCTGCCTCAGCAAGAGTCTGTTTAATTAAGGGTGAATCTGGCTCACTATTATGAATCAATTCAAGATGAGCGTGGGAGTCAACTGTCTTGGTTTTTAATGGTTGCGGAAGTGGCCCAGGTTTTCGATCAAGATCGCGGTTATGACGATCTGCCATAACTTACTTTGCCTCTTCTAATCTAGGAAACAACACATCTGTTTTTGTGACAGTACTGCCTGCTGGTAATTGTCCCCAATTTGCAACCTCATCAATCCGTTGTTTAGCAATATCTCCCAGCTTTTCTTGCGCACCTAAACTCAGCCATAATTTTTTAGTTACCTCTGGCATTACTGGATGAAGCAAAACTGCCAAGGCACGAAGTGATTCAGCGGTGTTATACAAAATTTCATTTAACTTGGCTTTTCTAGAAGCATCTTTGGCAACTACCCATGGCTCCGACTCAGTTACATAACCATTTACTCGTTTACAAAAATCCATAATCGCATTTATGCCGCCTTGAAAATCTAAATCACAAATTGATTTATCTGCAGTTTTTACAGTTACAGCAAGCAGTGAGGCTAGCTCAGGGTTTTTAGAAACATCTGGAATCTTGTTATCGCAGTATTTTTCAATCATTGCAATTAATCTTGAAGCTAGATTGCCAAAATCATTTGCCAACTCACTGGTATAGCGAGCTGCCATATCCTCCCAGGAGAATGAACCATCACTTCCAAAAGGAATCGCCTTTAAAAAATAATATCTAAATGCATCAACACCAAAATCTTTAGTTATATCAGCAGGGGCAATGCCAGTTAACTTACTCTTTGACATTTTTTCACCACCCACTAGCAGCCATCCATGAGCAAAAATCTTCTTTGGCACTGCAACACCTGCTGCCATAAGCATGGCTGGCCAGATAATTGCATGAAAGCGCAAAATATCCTTACCAACTAGATGCACATCAGCTGGCCAGGTACTAGCAAACTTTTTTCCGCCCTGTGAACTTGGCTCATCACCTAAACCAACAGCGGTTGCATAATTTAATAAAGCATCAAACCAAACATAAATAACCTGTTTTGTATCCCATGGCACTGGGATGCCCCAATCAAAGGTGGATCGAGATATTGATAGATCCCTAACCTCACCTTCTAAAAATGAAACTACCTCATTTCGCGCACTCTCTGGCTGACAAGCTGAAGGATTTGCTTTGTAGTAATCAAGAAGTGGTTGACGAAATGCAGAAAGCTTAAAAAACCAATTGTCCTCACTTAACATTTCAACTGGCTTTGAGTGGATTTTGCACTTTCCTTCATCTAAATCACCTGGCAACTTAAACTCTTCACAACCTATGCAATAAGGACCTTCAAACTTTCCAGCATATATATGGCCTGCATCTTTTAAGCTTTGTAAAAACCTTTGAACCCGTTCGGTATGTCTGCTTTCAGTAGTTCTAATGAAATCATCATTTGCAATATTTAAATCTTTCCAGACTGGCTTCCAGGCCTCTTCAACTAACTTGTCACACCAATCTTGGGGCGAACTCTTATTTGCTTCGGCTGTGTTTAAAACCTTTTGTCCATGTTCATCAGTTCCAGTCAAATACCAAACAGAATCACCTTTTTGGCGATGCCAACGAGTTAAAACATCACCGGCCACAGTCGTGTAGGCATGGCCAATATGGGGTGCATCATTCACATAGTAAATAGGCGTAGTTAAGTAAAAAGATTTTTCAGCCATGATCAGATCTTATCCTCACTTTTATAAGTAACCATGGCATCAAATACAACTCGCTTAGCAACTGCATATTTCTTTGCTACCTGTGCGATTGCCTCTTTACGAGTTTCACCAATCTCTTCAAGCTCTAACACTCTTTTAATTAGATCCTCATCAGCAATCTGCCTACTTGCTGGATCGAACCCAGCAATTACAACTGTTATCTCGCCCAAGATCTCCTTTGATTTAGCCCAAGATATTAACTCTGCGATACTTCCACGAACCACCTCTTCATAATTCTTACTCATTTCCCGACAGATAGCACCACTTCGATCTAACCCGAATGCATCTGCGGCATCTATTAAGCACTCTGTAATTCTGTGTGGTGCTTCAAAAAAGATAATGGTTCGCTCCTGCTGAGCTAGCTCTTCAAACCATTTTGCTCTTGCACCTTGGGTTCTTGGTGGAAAACCTTCAAAGCAAAATCGATCAGTTGGTAATCCAGAAAGTAGTAGCGCAGTTGTAACCGCACTCGGTCCAGGCAAAACCTTTATTTCGACATTAGATTGCAAGGCAGCTCTTATCAATCGATATCCTGGATCTGAAATACCAGGCGCACCTGCATCAGTTACAACTAAAAGATCTTTTTGTAACTCTAGGAGATTTGTTAACTCTTCAAGTTTTTCACTTTCATTACCTTCAAAAAAAGAAATTACCTTGGCATTATGTTTAATATCTAAGTCTTGGCAAAGCCTGGCAAACTTACGTGAATCCTCAGCAGCTACGTACTGGACCTTTTGAATTACTTGGATTAGATGGGCAGAGGCATCCCTCGAATCGCCAATCGGTAAGCAGGCCAGGATTAACATCCGCCAATTCTCTCAGGTTATTTCATAACTGATGTTCTATCTGGTCTTAGGCTGACCCTGTGAACAAGAGTCGGTTGCGCGAATTTGCACCCATCACCTTGATTATTGGTTTTGCCCTCACGCTTCGGCTTTGGCGACTAAATCAACCAAAAGGTTATATTTTCGATGAAATCTACTATGCAAAAAATGCAGCCTCGTTAATTAATGATGGTGTTGAGTTAAATGCACAAGGGGATGCTGAGTTTGTTGTGCACCCACCACTGGGAAAGTGGCTAATTGGGTTGGGCATTAAGGCATTTGGAGATAATGAGTTTGGTTGGAGAATTTCAGCAGCCATAGTTGGTAGCGCCTCCGTTTTACTGATTTTTATGATTACAAAATTACTTTTTAAATCATTGCTTTTAAGTAACACTGCCGCTGCTTTAATGTCACTAGATGGCCTGCATCTAGTTATGTCACGGGTTGCTCTCCTAGATATTTTCCTAATGTTTTTTATACTGCTCACCTTTTATCTGATACTTCGAAACAACTTTTGGTTAAGTGGAGTAGTCATTGGATTTGCCGGCGCTACCAAGTGGAGTGCTTTTTTTCTAATACCACTATTAATTTTACTTACTATAAATTTTAATAAGTTTCATTTGAGTGTTTTAATTAGGAGAATTGTTCAATACATACTTACACCTCTTGCTATTTACCTTACCTCCTGGAGTGGTTGGATCCTTAGCTCTAATGGCTGGGGAAGACAATCTGGTTCAAATGTTCTTTCATCTCTTTGGAATTATCATCGTGAAATAATCACTTTTCATCGAGAGTTAACTGAAACCCATGCTTATGCGGCTAATCCCTGGAGTTGGTTAGTACTGGGCCGACCCACCTCTTTTTACTATCAGACGCCAACAAACTGTGGTGCACCCTCCTGCTCACAAGAGATCTTGGCAATTGGAACACCAATGTTGTGGTGGGCTGGAGTCTTTGCAATTGCCATTACTTTTGGCTTTTTTATTTCTAAACCTAATCAAATTTCAGCATTTGTTTTAGCTGGAATTGCTGGCACCTACCTGCCATGGTTTTTCATTCAAGATAGAACTACCTTCTACTTTTATTCGATTTCAATACTGCCATTCTTAATACTTTCAGTAATTAACCTAATGAATTGGGCCTTACATAAAGGCTTAGATCGAAGATACCTTTATGGCTATCTAGCTCTAGTGGGTCTAAATTTCATTTACTTTTTACCAATATTGATTGGATTAGAAATTCCATACTCCGATTGGATAGATCGGATGTGGCTACCTAGTTGGATCTAATTATTGGTTAACGGCTCTATCTTCTTCAGAAATGTTGGTTGCAATCTCTTGATCAAAAAAGTCATCATCTCTACCAGATAAAGCTTTTACTCGCTCTTGTTCAGCACTCCACTGACCAGTAGTGGTTAGATCAATTATTCGTTTACTTGGAACCGCCTTAGCCGCTGTTGTATATACCGGTTTTGGCACCTTGGTTGGCTGCCAACCTTTTCTATCCTTTGGAACTACTACCACGCCAGTAATCTCTGGACGCTCAGAAAATGGAATCCAATGCTCTTTGCTACTTTTTTCTGTAATCGGATCTGGAATTACTGTGGTTGGAATCTTACTGTTAGTTATCTTCTCCAAAGCTTTTAATCTTCTAGCTTTAAGTTGTGAGGCGACCACCTGTTTTCGAACATTTACGACATAAATTAGTAAGGCTGTTATTGGGATTAAAGTAGTAGTCAAATCTAAAAATCCAACAGATGCAAAAACTAAAGATAACAAGCTTAAAGAAAATAATGAACTGAATATAAGTTGGCGCTGGAAATAGATTCTGCTTTTATCTTCAATTCTTGGTTCCGTTTTTACACTCGGATTATTTTCGGCAACTACCTGCATTGCGTTCTTATATCGTTCAATTGCTTTTCCTGAAGAGTCTTCATGCTTACTTAACCATTGAGGTAAGAAGTAGGCAGCCCACATCGCGATGATGATTAAGTAGATAAAACCCGAACCCATAAAGCACAACAATAAATGTTAAAGGTTAAATTCAATGGCAATTAGGCAGGTATGTCCTTGCTTTATTTTATTTAATATCTGGATTTTCCTTAACAAAAGTAATGTGATTACGCCAATCCCCTGCAATATGGAGGTAGTTATTTCTAGCCCCTTCCAGTACATATCCAGCTTTTATGGCAACTTTTTTTGATGCCTCATTTTCTGGGCGAAGGTTTATTTCAATACGATGCAACTTAAGGCCATCAAATCCAAATTTAGTAAGCAGCTTTACCGCTCTTGTGGTGTAACCGCGACTAGCAAAACGCTGGTCAATCCAGTAACCGATGTGGGCTCCCCGCATCGCACCAAAAATAATTCCACCTAAAGTTATCTGACCAATTAATTTTTGTTTTCCATCTTCATTTAACCAAATTCCTAGCGAGATAGATCGAAGTGCTCTTATCTCTTTATTTAGCTGCATCACCATTCCATAATATGAAGGAAGTGGTGAATTACTCTCTACTTTTGGTCTAGTTGCTTCCCAAGGTGATAGCCAGTCTCGATTTACCGCACGGACAGCATCCCACTCTGCTTTATCTCTGAAACGAATTGGCTTTAAGGTAATTTCACGATCAACTAATTTTTTCAAAATCTATCCTGGTTCAACTTAACTATATTGACCAAATCGCCAGAGTTTAACTTCTCCTCCTTCTCACCAATTCTGATTAAGCAATTTGCTTTAGAGAGGGTAATAAGTGATTCCTGGTCTACCAGTGGTGATACTTGACCATCGGCATTTAAATCACCTCTTATATATGAGACTTTTCCTGAAGGTGAAGTAATTGATTTTGTTAATTTAACTTTTTTGCTTTGGCTCTCTTTGTTTACACCAGTTAACATCTTCTTAATCATTGGTCCAATAAACAGCTCTGCAGATAAAAAGTTGCTGATTGGATCTCCAGGCAAAACCACTACTGGAGTTTTATCTGGGCCGATTAATCCGAAACTATGTTTACTGCTCTCAGCAAGGTTTGGTGTGACAATTTTAATCTCGCCAAGGGTTGATATTACTGAGGTAATCAAATCAAAAGAATCATCCTTTGACTCACCACTAATTACAATCAAATCAGCTCTAACTAATTGATCCTCAATTACTAATTTTAGTTGCTCGGCAGTTTCTGGAATTGTGTGTACTCGAAATGCATGAGCTCCAACCTCCCGAGCAAAGGTGGTTAAAAACCAGGAATTACTCTCAAATTCATCCTCAGCATCGGCTAATTTGCTGCCAGGCTCAACTAAGTCATCACCTGCACTAATTATCACAACTCGCGGATGCGGTCGACAGGGCAATCTATCTAGACCAAGGGAGGCAGCGAGTGCTATTTGAGTTGAATCAATTAATTGCCCACTCCTGATTACTGGGATTTCATCAACTAACAGATCACTTGCCAAGGTAGCCCCATGCGCATCTAAGAGTGGTAGGTCAAGTGCGGCTAATGGCTTACTTAAATTGAGTAACTGCTCCTGCAAGGCCTCAACTGCCACCATTTCATCCATACCTAAACCCTACTTTGCCCAAGCCATAAATTAAGGTAAGGGGCATGGGTAATAAAGAAAATAAATCACAGCTGCGCAAGCAGTACCGCAAAGAGAGAGCGGATCGATTTATTGCTGATAGTTGGCTCCATATTCTCTCAGCAAAAGAGTTTGAGAATGTTCAAAATGTTGGTTCATATATTTCATATGAGTTTGAGCCAGAGACTAAAGATATAAATCAAAGGTTAATCTCTGCGGGTAAAACAGTCTTTCTACCAAAAGTTTTAAAAGATAATGAATTGGCTTGGGTTAAGTGGGATGGAAAGAGTACAAATCTTAAAAAGATAGGTAAAAATTATGAACCAATTGGGGATGCTGAGATTGATTTAACTCTTGATCTGATAATCGTGCCTGCCTTACATGTTGATAGAGCTGGCAATCGACTAGGTCAAGGTGGTGGCTCTTATGATCGCGCACTGGCAAAGAGTCAGGCTTGGACAATCGCACTGCTGCACCGAGGTGAGTTAACTAGTGAGCCACTTCCAGTTGAGCCTCATGATCAAAAGGTAAAGGCTGCGGCAACTCCTGAGATTATTGTCAGATTTTAATTAGTTAAGGAATCTAAATTTCTAGCCATAACCAAGCGTTGAATCTGGTTTGTGCCTTCATAAATTTGAGTTAGTTTGGCATCTCGCATCATGCGCTCAACTGGATAATCACTTACATATCCATAACCACCTAATACCTGCACCGCATCAGTAGTTACCTTCATAGCTACATCTGTGGCAAAACATTTACTAGCTGCTGAGAAGAAGGTTAGATCACTCTCTGACCGCTCACTCTTTACCGCAGCTGCATAGGTTAACTGGCGAGCAGCCTCAATCTGCATTGCCATATCAGCTAACATAAATTGCACTGCTTGAAAATCAAATATTGGCTTACCAAATTGCTGGCGCTCATGGGCATACTTTTTCGCCACATCAAATGCACCTTGGGCAATTCCCAAAGCTTGTGCGGCAATAGTAATTCTGGTGTGATCTAAAGTTTTCATAGCTAATGAAAATCCACTTCCGATCTCACCTAACCTTCGGTCGTCATTGATTTTTACATTATCAAAGTAGACCTCGCGAGTTGGTGATCCTCGAAATCCCATCTTTTTTTCATGCGCACCAAATGAGACTCCTGGGTCTGATTTTTCAACAATAAATGCTGAGATTCCTTTTGCACCTTTACTTGGGTCAGTTGAAGCTAGAACTGTATAAAACTCAGAGACCCCAGCATTTGAAATCCATTTCTTACTTCCAGAGATAACCCAACTATCGCCATCTTTTACAGCCTTTGTCTTCATGGCGGCGGCATCAGATCCAGCCTCTGACTCAGATAAGCAATAAGAAAATCCTTTACCAGCAGCTAACTGGGTCAAGTACTTTTTCTTCTGCTCACTATTACCAGCAATCATTAACGGGACCGAACCTAATTTGTTCACAGCTGGAATTAAAGATGATGCACCACAAACCCTTGCTACCTCTTCAATAATTATCACCGCAGCTAGAGCATCAGCTCCTTGCCCACCAAACTCAACTGGCACATGTGCTGCAGCAAGGCCGGCAGATTGCAATGCGTCTGCTGCCTCTTGCGGATATCTGGAGTTCTCATCTACATCTTGAGCAAATGGTGCAATCTTTTTTTGAGCCAGCGCACTAACACTTTCCCGTAACGCTTGGTACTCCGGGCCATATAAAGCTGGCATATCAGAACTCATCGACATCCCTATATTCTATTGTGAGTTATCTCGTCGATTTAACTCAGCCAAGTACTGGTTATAGAGAGCCAAGTCATCTTTTTCACCCATGGCTGCTGCTCGATCTGCTGCTCGATCAATCCGTGCTGCATCTTTCTTATCCTGCTTAATCCATTGAATAAAGGTGGCTAGTAGCGCAAGCAGAATTGGAATCTCACCCGTTGCCCAACCAATAGCACCCCCTAACCTTTGATCAGCTAATAAATCAGTGGCCCAAGGTCGCTCTAATAATTCAAAGTAACCATTATCAAGCAGAGTTGAAGCCGACATAATTGAGATTGAGAAAAACGCATGAATACTCATTGCGGCGAAGATGATAATTACCTTAACTATGT
This sequence comes from uncultured Candidatus Nanopelagicus sp., assembly GCA_964506125.1. Lineage (GTDB taxonomy): Bacteria > Actinomycetota > Actinomycetes > Nanopelagicales > Nanopelagicaceae > Nanopelagicus. The sequence continues at coordinate 20,123 of CAZDKV010000008.1, read as the reverse complement.
GCGGAACTTTGCGTGGCATTGGATCAACCCCAATTAAAACTTGGAAAAATAAAATACCTGATAACAAAAAGTGCATTGACATAAAGAAGTGTCCGCTATGGCCTTGCATGAGATTGCCAAATAATGGCGTGAAGTAAAGAGCAAATAGTGAGCCATTAAAGATTGCTAGTGCAACAACTGGGTGGGTATAAATTTTTGAAAGTTTAGAATGCAATAGCGCAATAAAACTTCCTCTAATACCCCTTTCTTGTTCGTTTCGACCAATTGGTAATGTTCGAAGGGCTAAGGTGACCGGCGCTCCTAAGACAATTCCTATAGGCGCAATCATTCCTAACACCATGTGAGAGAGCATGTGATTCGAAAATGCAAAACGCGAGTAAACGCCTAAACCTCCACTAGTTGCAAAATCAATTGCTGAAATACCGAGTGCAAAAGCGATGGTTCTACCAACCGGCCACTTATCTCCTCGCCTACTTAAAATAATTACACCCTTTATATAAATTGCCACAGCAAAAATTAATAGCCCAAGCATCAGTCCATCTGCATCATATGCAAGTAAAACTCTCGAAAATGTTGGTGGCTCAGGCATTTCAATTCCAGTAACTAATAAGCCAGGTGATGAAACGATCTCACGAGATGGTGGATTAATCGTTGATAACCAACTTCCCACAAAAATAGTTGAGATCATTATGAAAATCTCAGCGGTTACTAACCTAAATACAGATGGATAATCAGATTTTAGGATCCATCTTCTGTGTAATGCACCAAAACCAATTAAGGTGATCGCTAAAAAGATTTTTAGTAAGGTCACAGCTCCGTACTTACTTTGCCAAGCAGAGATTGAATCCAATCTCGTCCAAGCGGTAGCTGCCCCAGTTAAAACAACTGCAATTGCACTCCAAAGAGCAATCTCACTAAATCTAGGAAGGGCAATTAACTTGTTTGCCTTAGAAAGTTGAGTCAATCCGAATAGCCCGCCTACCCAAAAGCTAAGTGCAATTACATGGACTACTAATGCGCCAATTGCTAATGCATGGTAACCAGATGTGCTGCCATGACTTTGAAATACAGGAGCTGTAATTGCAATCAGCGAAACTAAAAGTGCTGCATATGATGAAATAACTTTTTTTAATGGAATTAAAAGCAAAACTGCAATAAGAATCATCTGAATTAAGTAACTTTTACCAATTGATGTTTGGGTTAAATATGATCGAATAACAGTTAAGTCAAAGGAAGCAGATAAAGGTTGTTCAAGAAGGTATGAAATCTGAATTAAAATGTAGATGAAAGTTACTATCAGCCATGAGTAAATCAAGGTTCGAGTTTTGTTAATTAATCTCGTGTTTAATACCTTGCCCTTGACCTCTAAATCCAAGAAAGCAATCGCAATTATTAACCCAATGCTTAAAACACCAGTCAGCTGCATTAGGCCTTTGGCTAACGGAGAGAGTATTTCAATCAAATATGCACCGAAATTACTTTATAAATTTTTTGCTTGTACTGCTATTTTTCTTTATTTTACGGGGTTTCGCCGGAGTCTTAAAAGTCTTTTTTGCATAACGAGACAAGAAGATCATCATGAGGAATGCAAAGATCATCAATCCAATGACAAATAGATCTGTGAATCGATTAGGTGATTTGTTAAGTACCTCTTCAACTGATGGGGCTGGGGTTGCTACTGCAATCTCACCAGGTGCGTTATATAAAAATGTAAATGTTCCGGTAATCGGTGGTTGGTCAATTGCCATCAACGTGTATGCCACTGTGTATAGACCTGAAGTAGTTAAGGTTTTTATACCTACCATTAAAACTGGCCCTTGAACTTGAAGAGAGCCATCATCAACTCTGACACCTTTTGCATCAGTAACTGTCATCTCATTAGCGCCACTTAACAAATCAGCATTTGCTTTAATGGTTACAGCTGTTGGCGAGATACTAAGAACTGATCCAGCAGTTGGTGAGGTGCTAACAATTGAGGTTGCCCAGGCGTTTGAAACTGAGGTAAAGCCAACTACAAGTAGAGTAATAAGTACTCGCAGATACCTCTTCATCATTCCCCCTAAGGTGAGTTAGCCCTTATCTTCCCACCTGCTTAAGATTACTCCTATGCCCACCTATGAGTATCTGTGTAATGAGTGTGAGCATGCCTTTGAGGCTGTGCAATCATTCACAGAAGCAGCAATCGAGCACTGTCCTAAATGTGATGGTCAGGTGCGAAAGGTTTATAACAATGTTGGTGTTGTTTTTAAAGGAAGTGGTTTTTATAAAACAGATTCAAGGACAACTACACCAGTTGCAAAGAGTGATACTGCAACTGCTAAAAATGATAGTAAACCTGCTGCTAAAACTGAGAGCAAACCTGCGGTAAAAAGTACAGAGTAGTTTTTAGCCGTGGTGAGGTGGTTTATCACCAGCTATTTCCTCATCTCGTCTTTCATCAATCTCTAAATCAATCTCATCCCTTGTAATTTTTGGTAGTAATTGGTGATTAACTTCACCAGTAGATACTTGCTTCTCTTTTTTATGATTTAGGTTGTTGTTCATTAGAATGTCAGTATACCTTTTACTATCAAGTCCAAATGGATAGGCGATAATGTTTGAAAAACTAGGCTCTCTCATTGTCAAGCGCAGGCGATTAATCTTTTCGCTATTTATGGTGGCTATTTTTTCCGCCGGCGCAATTGGCAGCTCTGTATTTGGCAAACTAGATAGTGGCGGATACAACGATCCTAAAAGTGACTCAGCAAAAGCTTTTGAGTATCTGACAGATGTATTTAAGGTTAAGGATCCAGCGGTAGTACTAGTAGTTGAAACTTCAAACGGGGTTAATGATCCTGCAGTTGTTGCAACAGCTACAAAACTTGAAACCAGCCTTAAGAATGAGTCCGGAGTTGGTTCAACTTTGTCATACTGGAGCGCAGGCGGGGCGCCAACACTTAAGAGTTCAGATTCAAACTCTGCTTTTCTCTTTATTTACTCTGAAGATGTTGAGTGGGATAACGTTCAATCATTAGGCAAACGAATCCAAGAAAAATATGAAGGCAATTTTGAGAACTTAAATATTTACGCAAGTGGCACTGGAGTCTTCGCTCATGCCATTAATACCAAAATTGCAGATGATCTAAAGTTATCTGAGGCAATTTCAATTCCACTGACCTTTATATTGTTAGTTTTCGTATTTGGTGGCCTGGTGGCCAGCTCAATGCCACTCTTAGTTGGCGTATCAGCAATTCTCGGTTCGTTATTTGTAATCTACCTGCTCACATTATTTACCGGCGTGAGTGTTTTTGCACTTAATCTGATCACTGGGTTGGGCTTGGGTCTTGGAATCGATTACTCCTTATTGGTTGTTAACAGATTTCGTGAAGAACTTCACTCTGGAAAATCAGTAGATGAAGCTGTAAAGCGAACTGTAGAAACTGCCGGTAAAACTGTTTTCTATTCAGGTTTAACAGTGGTAATTACCTTGGCAGCTTTGATGTTGTTCCCACTAATGTTTCTTAAATCTTTTGGATATGCCGGTGTGACTGTTGTAATCATGGCGGTGTTAGGTGCATTGGTGGCACTTCCTGCCCTACTGGCAATACTTGGAAAGCGAATTGATAAGGCGGTTGTGCGTAAAGGTGCGCTCAAACCCAAAGAGGATGGCAGGTGGGCACAAACTGCCAGATTTGTAATGCGCAAACCAGTTTCAGTAGTTGTGCTAAGTCTTGTACTTCTAACAGTGCTAGCTGCGCCAATTAAGAATATTGTGTTCTCACAAGTTGACTCTCGAGTTTTACCTGCCAGCAACCCAGCTGCATATGCTGCGCAATTAATTACTGAAAGATTTCCAGGTCAAGAGGGAAATCCAATTGAAATCATCATTCCTGGTGGCGCTTCTAATATTGAGCAGATAAATAATTACACGCAGGAGATTGCCAAGGTTGTTGGTGTGGTTAGAGTTGGTGAGCCACAAATTCTTGGAAATGATGTGCGCGTAATTGCAGTGCACGATATGGGCCCACGAACGCCGGCAGCTGAGGCCCTAATTAAAGAGATTAGGCTGATTCCATCACCTGATCAAACCTTAATAGGTGGAGTTGCTGCAGATTATGCCGATACCCAAATTGGAATTGCTAAAACAATGCCTTGGGCACTTACCTGGATTGCAATCGGAGTACTAATTCTTCTGTTTGTTTTTACCGGCTCCCTAATTCTGCCAATCAAAGCGGTGATATTAAATATTCTCTCTCTTGCTGCCACCTTAGGGGTTATTACTTGGATATTTGTAGATGGAAATTTGAAGTGGTTAGTAGGAGATTTCACCACCACTGGCTCGGTCGATACTGGTTCGATTATTTTGGTAGCAGTTGTCGCCTTTGGCCTGTCTATGGATTATGAGTTATTCCTGCTCTCTAGAATCAAAGAAGAGCATGATGCTGGTCGATCAAATGTTGAATCGGTGGCAACTGGATTACAAAGATCAGCCCGCATCATCACTGCTGCTGCAGGGCTTTTGGCAATTGTTTTTGCCTCATTTGTATTGAGTGGTGTGACTTCAATCAAGATGCTTGGTTTTGGTGTCGCATTTGCAATTATTTTAGATGCCACATTAGTGAGAGCATTACTAGTTCCTGCGCTAATGAGATTATTTGGGGAACGAAATTGGTGGGCACCTAAATCATTAAAACGTTTCACTATTGATCATTAATACTTGAGTCCCCGGCGAGAGTTGAACCTGCGACCCACTGCTTAAGAGGGGTTGCTTATAATTGGTCTACTGGAATTAGGTTCACTTACTCCAGTTTAGATTCTCATATTGATGCCACTCAGAGATTGGCTTCATCCCTACTTTTTCATAGAGTCGAAGTGCTCCGCTTTCATTCCCTGCATCAACACTTAGGCAGAGCTTCGAACGACCTAACTCACTATTAACCTGAATTGCATGGCGCAGCAGCGCTTCACCAAGCCCCCTTCCTTGAAAAGCTTGCCTTACTCCTAGTCCTGAGACATATCCTGCATCATTGTGGAGTTGTTCATCATTGATGTCTACAAATCCAGCCGGATAGCCATTGACTGAGATGAGCCATGCCTGCATCTTGATCTCATCTTTATCTCGAACCACAAGTTCACTCCATTCGTCAAACCGCCGCGGCATAAAACCAAAGTGCTGACTGAATGAATCTTGGTGAACCTCATGGTAAGTGCGTAAGTCATCTTCTTTGTCGAGATCTAATTCTCTAATCACGCCAAGTGAATCACTGCCATTCACTCTGTCAACTGGAAGTTTCATCTCTAAAGTCCAATACTTTCGAAGAATTGTGAATTTGCGGCTCTCAAGAAGACTTTTGTAATCAAAGTCATTGGATTGAGTTCCTATCCAAAGTCGATACTCCGGGTCATACTCACGTGCCAGTTCCAACGCTAAATCCAACGATGCAGCGAGAGTTTGTGCGCCAGGCCTTGTGTAGATGTCAAGGTAAAAGCGCTTGCGCGAAGAATCTGGGTTGAGAGTGATGAAACTCTGCCAGTCATCCTTTGAGTGCAGTTTTGTCAATCTAGTTATCGCAGGGTCAAAGAAACCTCGGACAAACTCATGACCTTCGATCTCTCCCATAGGTATGTCATTTGGGTTTAGTGCAAGAAGATTTGAATTTGCAATATCTAGAATCGTTGTAACATCTTCTTCAGTTGCTACTTGCGCTATGAGTTCCATGTTTAAAATTTACCTTTGCTTCTTGAAAACAAACAACTTTAAATGGCGTCCCCGGCGGGAGTTGAACCTGCGACCTACCGCTTAGGAGGCGGTTGCTCTATCCACTGAGCTACGGGGACAAAATATTTTTATTTAATTTTATTAGATGGTTTATTGTAATTTAACTTCAGTTTAATTGATAACTAATCAATAAATATGCGTAAATTTGTATTTAATTCAACGCTGAGATAGTATTAAAGTAATTCGTTTGGAGTTGAAATATCATGAAGGCCCTCGTTATAGGCGCCGGTGGAGTTGGTAGAGCGATAGCTAATATCGCATCCCGTAGGTCATTTATTGAATCGATGGTGATTGCCGACCGCACACTTGCAAGAGCAGAAGAGGCTGTGGCGCGCGTAAAAGATCCTCGTTTTTCAGCTGCGATGGTGAATGCAGCAGAGCTAGAAGATGTTAGAGAGTTAATCCGCAAAGCAGATCCTGATGTAGTCATTAATGCGGTAGATCCGCGCTTTGTTATGCCTATTTTCCTAGCTTGTGAGATCGAGAATACAAATTACATTGATATGGCAATGTCACTTTCTCGTAAACATCCACACTATCCATACACTGAAACTGGAGTTAAGTTAGGCGATGAGCAATTTGCCCGTGACTACAACTGGGATGAGCGCAAAATCTTTGCCTTGATTGGCATGGGTGTTGAGCCAGGAATGAGCGATGTTTTCGCTAAGTATGCAAGTGAGCATTTGTTTAGCCGAATTGATTCCTGCACTATTTTAGATGGCTCAAATTTAAGAGTTGAAGGCTTTGATTTTGCACCATCCTTCTCAATCTGGACCACCATTGAAGAGTGCTTAAATCCCCCACTTGTTTGGGAGGATGGCCGAGGCTGGTACACAACTACGCCATTTTCAGAGTTAGAGATCTTTGATTTCCCAGAAGGCATTGGCCCAGTTGAATGCGTCAATGTTGAGCACGAAGAGGTTGTACTTATTCCACAAAAAATCGATGCCAAGAAAGTTAACTTTAAGTACGGCCTTGGTGCTGAGTTCATTACGATTTTAAAAACTATAAATATGCTAGGTATGGATCGAAAAGAAACTGTAGAGGTGCAAGGAGTTTCCGTTTCACCAAGAGATCTACTAACTGCATCTTTGCCAGATCCAGCTACTTTGGGTGAACGTATGAGAGGTAAAACTTGTGCTGGTGCATTAATTAAGGGATTAGATAAACAGGGAAATCCAAAAGCTGTTTACATTTACAACGTAGTGGATAACGCATGGTCAATGAAGGAGTTTGGAGACCAAGCAGTTGTTTGGCAAACTGCGATCAATCCAGTAATTGCCTTGGAATTAATTCACAAAGGAGTTTGGAAGCCAAGAGGAGTAAATGGACCAGAATGGTTTGAATCAAAGCCATATTTAGATCTACTTGAAGAGTACGGCACCTCATGGCATATACGTGATGAAGATACGACGGGAATTACTAAGTAAATGGCCACTGCGCTAGTAACTGGAGCAACAGCAGGAATTGGTTATTCATATGCACAGTTACTGGCAAAAGAGGGATTTGATCTAGTTTTAGTAGCCAGAGATCTACCAAGATTAAATAAGGTTGGAAAGGATTTGAGTAAAACCTATGGAATCAAAGTTGAATCTTTAAAGGCGGATTTAACTAAACCTGCTCAACTAGCTAAGGTTGAAAAGCGGCTAGCAAGTGTGACAAAGCCAATTGAGGTACTAATCAATAATGCAGGTTTTGGAATCAAAGATAGCTTTGTAGATAGTTCATTGGTCAAAGAGCAGGAATTACTAGATGTTTTAGTCACAGCGCCTATGAGATTAACCCACTCCGTGCTTCCGCAAATGGTTAAACGAAATTCTGGTGTAATCGTTAATGTCAGCAGTGTGGCTAGCTTTATTGCTGGAGGTACCTACTCTGCTGCAAAATCTTATTTAACTGTCTTTTCTGAGTATCTACACACGGAACTTGGCAAAACCAATATCAAGGTTTCAGCTCTATGTCCAGGTTTTACTAGAACTGAGTTTCATGCCCGAGGAAAGATGAAAATGACTGGATTGCCAAATTACATGTGGTTAACAACTGATCAGGTTGTTAAAAAGTCTTGGCGTGATGTGAAAGCTGGCAAAGTTATCTCTATTCCAGGATTTCAGTATCTAATTTTGAGTACCATCGCCCGCATCGCCCCACGGCCAATAGTGCGCAAAGCTGGCATTAATGTGCGGCGCAAACAAAGAGTCAAATAACTTTTTCACATCAAATTCACCGCTTGAGCCCAGTCATTTACCTACTGGTGGAAGATCGCTCAAGTAGACTGACCCCATACCTAACCAAGGAGATAAATAGTGAAAACTAAGATTTCAGTTCTAGCAGTTGCAGCTTTCCTAATTCTCGGTGTTACTACACCAGTACAAGCTGCGACCGCAGGTGGTTCATGCACAACTGCAGGTGCAAAAGCAAAAATTGGTAAAAATGATTATGTTTG